>OMSM01000173.1 GCA_900313745.1 uncultured Lachnospiraceae bacterium | reverse complement strand
GAATGAACAGCAGAACTGTAACGGCAGACAAGAGATACCTGCTGCTGCCGCTCACCGGCGTGGGCGGCTGGTTCGTAGCGCCCGAAAAAATGCAGTATCTCAGCATTTATTCGGACGGCCGGAAGACGGAGGAGTACGAGATCCAGCTGAGCGGAGACCCCGCTTTCTGGGGCGCGGTGTATCTGGACGCCTATAAAGGCAGGGAGATCACCGTCACCCTGGAGAACGGCGATGAGTCGCTCCTGGAGATGGTGAAGCTCTCCGACGAGACGGCGGAAGGGGCAAAACTGTACCGGGAGCCGGGACGCCCTCTTATCCATTTCACTCCGGCAAGGGGATTTATGAACGATCCCAACGGCCTCACATACTACAGAGGAACATATCATTTCTTCGGACAGCTGAACCCCTACGGCCTTTCCATGGGAAACACCCACTGGATGCACGCAGTGAGCACGGACCTCATGCACTGGGAGGAGAAGCCCTACGCTCTGCTCCCTGATGAGATGGGGCGCATGTACTCCGGAGGAGGCGTGGTGGATACGGAGAACACCTCCGGGCTGAAGTGCGGTGACGACGATCCGATCTTTCTTTTCTATACCGCGGCGGGCTGCAAGACGCGCTGGGCTCAGGGAGTTCCCTTCACCATCTGCTGCGCGTACAGCCTGGACGGAGGGAACAGTTTTGTCAAATACTCGGGAAATCCGCTCTTTCCCCATCAGTCCTGGCTGAACCGGGATCCCAAGGTGCTCTGGAACCCGGATGACCGGGAGTGGATGCTCATGTTCTACAGGGACGGAGACAGATACACGCTGTTTTTCTCGAAGGACCTTCTCCACTGGGAGGAGGGCGAGACCGTGCGCGGCTACAACAGCGCGGAGTGCCCGGACATGTTTTACCTTAATCTGGACGGGGATCCGGAGAAGAGGAAACTGGTGCTCTGGTTCTGCTCCGATAATTATCAGGTCGGTACAATGAGAAACCGCCGCTTCTGTCCGGAGGCGGGCGTGGTGGACGGCCCCTCGCACCAGCTTTACAGCGATTTTCCCAATCATGCGAGAACCGCGGGCGGATACGCCTCCCAGACCTTTACCAACCTGCCGGAGGGCAGGGTGGTACAGTTCGGCTGGCTGATGGTTCACCCGCAGGGGGAATCCTTTGTCAGCAGCATGACGGTGCCCAACGAGCTTAAGCTTGTGAGCACGCCGAAGGGCATGCGCCTGTCGGTGCTTCCCGTGAAGGAGCTGGAAACCATGGAAGAGAAAAGATTTGCTTTTGTGAACCGAGGGCTGGAGGAGTTCTCCCGCATCCCCAGGGATGCCTTCGGTGAGGCCTTTGAGCTGGACCTCACCCTGACCTGCCGGCCGGACCAGGTTCATGCCATTAGTGTGAAAAACGTGCTGATTGTCTACGATGCGCATCTGGGGAGGCTGATTCTGCCGAGCGGAGCTTACGAGGTGTCCATGCCGGAAGGAAAGTTCGAGCTGAAGGTGATCGCCGACCGGACCTCGCTGGAGATCTACACCGGCGACGGGCTCTTCAACACCGCGGTGAAATCACTTGCCCCGGGAAGTCCGTGGGAAGCACCGCTCAAGGTTGTATACGTAGAGCCGGATACCGGGGTAGACTGCACCGTTAGAAGCTTTAAGAGCATGTGGGATAAGTAAACCCTGTCCGCTCACCCGGATGTCCGGGAATGCACTGTGAAATGAAAGGAACAAGTCATGGCAGTTGATCATGTAAAGACAAAGGAAGGCATCGTCCACGGCGTTCCGATGGACGGATACACGTTATTCAAGGGCGTGCCCTTCGCGAAGCCCCCGGTCGGGGAGCTTCGCTTCGAGCCTCCCGTGGATCCGGAGCCCTACATCGGAGGAGAGTACTACGCGACGCAGTGGCCGAAGATGGCTCCCCAGCATTTCCATGAGGAGCCGGACAGCGGGGGCGTAAAGCTTTACACGCGGGAGTTTTACAGCAATCCCGAATTTTCCGTTCCTGCCTCCGAGGACTGCCTGTATCTCAATATCTGGACCCCTGCCGCCACCGGTGAGGAGAAGCTTCCGGTAGCCATGTGGATCCACGGGGGCGGGCTGGAGCACGGCTGGTGCTCCGAGATGGAGTTTGACGGAGCAGCCTATGCAGCTAAGGGCGTGATCCTGGTTTCCGTCGCGTACAGGGTAAATGTGTTCGGCTTCTTTTACTCTGAGGAGCAGGAAGCGCGAATCGGCCACTCCGGCAATCAGGGGCACTTAGACCAGGTGCAGGCACTCCGATGGATCCATGAAAACATCGCGGCCTTCGGCGGGGACCCGGAAAACGTCACGGTGTTCGGCCAGTCCGCCGGCGCGATGAGTACCCAGGCGATGGTGATCACCCCCCTGACCCGCGGGCTGCTAAAGGGTGCGATCCTCCAGAGCGGCGGAGGTGTTTCCGGAATGCTCGGCCGCGGACTGAGCCGCGAAGAGGCAGCCGGGATCTCGGAAGAGGTCATGCAGCGCTGCGGCGTGTCCGGTTTTGACGGGCTGAAAAAGGTTCCGGCTGCAAAACTGTACAGGGTGGCCGAGGAGATGATGGCGGAACACATGGGCCTCATCTTTATCCACAACGTAGACGGTTATATGTTCACGGGAAGCCTGGAGGAAATGACGGAGAACCGGACGCTGGCGGAGATCCCTTATATGATCGGTTC
>OMSM01000299.1 GCA_900313745.1 uncultured Lachnospiraceae bacterium | reverse complement strand
TATGCTGACCAACTTCAAGACCATTCAGAGCCGCATTGAGCGCCTGAACCAGATCGAGAAGATGTCCGAGGACGGAACCTTTGACGTGCTTCCCAAGAAGGAAGTCGCCAAGCTTCAGAAGGAGTGGGATAAGCTCGAGAAGAATATCGGCGGTATCAAGACCATGACCCGCATTCCGGACGCGATCTTCGTTGTCGACCCCAAGAAGGAGCGCATCTGCGTTCTCGAGGCACAGGCACTCGGAATCACCCTTATCGGTATCGGCGATACCAACTGCGATCCCGAGGAACTTGATTATGTCATCCCCGGAAATGACGACGCGATCCGTGCGGTCAAGCTCATCACCAGCAAGATGGCCGACGCCGTGATCGAGGCGAAGCAGGGCGAGGAGAACATCGCCGCCGAGTCTCCCGAGACCGAGGCACTTGCAGCGGAGTCCGCAGCAAGTGAGGCAGAGCAGGTCGCCGAGGGCACCATCTGAGAACTTGAGACAGCATCAGCCGGATACGGCATAGAAGATTGGAGGAAGAATATGACAATCACAGCGGCAATGGTTAAGGAGTTAAGAGAGATTTCCGGCGCGGGCATGATGGAGTGCAAGAAGGCTCTGACCGAGACCGACGGCAATATGGACGAGGCCATGGAGTATCTCCGCAAGAGCGGCGCGATGAAGGCCGAGAAGAAGGCCAGCCGCATCGCTGCGGAAGGCCTTACCCGCATCGCTGTCGACGGCGACACGAAGGCCGCGATCGTCGAGGTTAACTCCGAGACGGATTTCGTCGCGAAGAATGAGAAGTTCCAGACTTACGTCGCGAAGGTCGCCGCACAGGCGCTTCACACCAGCGCTGCCGATCTGGATTCCTTCATGGCGGAGAAGTGGGAGGATAATCCTGAGGAGTCCGTCAAGGATTCCCTCGTGGAAATGATCGCCGTGATCAGCGAGAAGCTTTCCATCCGCCGCTTTGAGAAGATCGAGGCTGTCGACGGAATTCTTGCCAACTACAGCCATGACGGCGGCCGCATCGGCGTTATCGTCGAGGCGAAGACCGATGTCGTTAACGACGAGATCCGCGAGGCTGTCCGCAATATCGCGATGCAGGTCGCTGCGCTGTCTCCCAAGTATGTGAGCGCAGAGGATGTTCCGGAGGATTTCAAGGAGCATGAGAAGGAGATCCTTCTTGCCCAGGCAATCGTTGAGAATGACCAGCTGCCTGAGGAGAAGAGAAAGCCCCAGCAGATTCTTGAGAAGATGCTGGTCGGCCGCCTGAACAAGGAACTCAAGGAGATCTGCCTGAACGACCAGATCTACGTCAAGTCCGAGGACGGCAAGCAGACCGTTGCTTCCTACATCGCCGAGGTTGGCAAGAAGAACGGCGCCAGCATCTCTCTGAAGCGCTTCATCCGCTATGAGGTCGGTGAGGGCATTGAGAAGAAGCAGGAGAATTTTGCTGCTGAGGTTATGGCACAGGCTGCGAAGGACTGATATACTTGATGAACCAAAGCAGGACGGGTGAGTTTTGACTGGTAATATCAACTGGTAAACCCGGCCATGATACGATGATACAGGGCGGGAGACGGAAGTCCCCTGCCCTTTTCATAATAAGAGAAGAAGAGATGATCTTTCGACGAATTGACAAGACTACAATTAACTGCATAATCTCCGAGGAAGACCTGAAGGCACAGGGGATAAAGATCGACGATCTCTTTGCGCGCAAGGAGGCTGCGATGACCTTCCTGCACAGCGTGCTGAGCCAGGCCGAGAAGCAGGTGGATTTTCACCCGTCGGGGGCGTTCACGTCGATGAAGATGTCGATTCTCCCCGATCATTCCGTGAGCCTTACGCTCTCGGAGAATCCGCCTGAACAGCTTGAGTCATTCCTTAAGGACCTGCAGGAGAAGCTGGGGATTGTGCTTGACGACAGCCGGCGCGCTGAACTGATGAGCCTTCCGGAGAGCGAGCGCCTTGAGCGCCTTAAGGAATATGCCGTTCAGGACAGCGGAACGGAGGCTGCTTCCGGGGATGAAAATGCTGCCGGAGAAGGAGCGGATGCCGGGAAGGAGACCGCGCCCGCAGCAGGGGAAGGACAGAAGGAATTCCTTTTCGAGTTCACGAGTTTTGGCGAGGCCTGCAGGCTTGCTGCCTATCTGAACTCCCGCTGCGCGGGGACGGAGATTCCCGCTGCTTTGTATACGGAGAAAAACAGGGTTTTCCGGCTGGCTGTAAGGCGTCCTGAAGGCGCGGGGACGGAGTTTGACAAGCTGATTCTTTCCGCCAACGAATTCGGCAGGATGGTGACCATGGTGCCGGAGTATCTCGCTCATATAAAGGAGCACGACGAGTGCATAATCGAACAGGGGACAATAAGGACGCTCTCGGAACTGTCCGTCTGAACCGTTACCTCGCGGAATGCGGAGTTGCCTCAAGAAGGGACTCCGACAGAATCATCGAAGAGGGGAGAGTTACGGTGAACGGCGGGGCAGCGGCCCCCGGAGCACGGATTTATCCCGGCCGCGATGAGGTCAGGCTTGACGGAAAACTCCTGGAAGGACCGAGAAAGAAGGTCGTCATCGCCTGGTACAAGCCGGTGGGAGTGACCTGCACCGCCAGGGATCCGCACGCAGGCAGGACGGTCACGGACGCCTTCCGGACCCGGGAGAGGCTTACCTATGCGGGGCGGCTGGACCGGGACTCGGAAGGCCTGCTCATCATGACCAATGACGGCGGGCTCATTGACGCGATGATGAGAGGGGCAAACGGCCACGAGAAGGAGTACATTGTCCGGACCGGCAGAAGAATCAGCGACGCCGGGCTGCAGCATATGCGAAAGGGTGTATATCTGCGTGAACTGGACGTGACGACGAGGCCTTGCGAGATCGAGCGGCTCGGGGAATATACACTGAGATTTGTGCTTACCCAGGGACTGAACAACCAGATCCGGAGAATGGTAAGATGCGAGGGCAGCGAGGTGAAACGGCTTAAGCGCATACGCGTGCTGAATGTCGGGCTTGGCGCCCTGAAACCTGGGGAGCAGAGGGAAGTGACCGGCGCTGAGCTGGAAGAGCTGTACCGCCTTGCGGGACTTGAAGGGAAAAGCGCCCCGGCGGGCAGGAAAGAGGATATGCGGCGATATGGATGACAGGGAGCGGATAAAAGAGCTTACAGCGCTGCTGAACGAGGCGTCCAGGGCATATTACGCCGAGGACAGGGAGATCATGCCCAATATCGAGTATGACCGGCTCTATGACGAGCTTGCCGCCCTCGAGCAGCGCACGGGAATTGTCCTTTCTGACTCGCCAACCGTGAACGTCGGCTACGCTTCCGTGGAATCCCTGCCGAAGGAGCGCCACGAGGAGCCGATGCTCTCTCTCGGCAAGACGAAGGACAGGGAAGAACTTGCGGCGTTCCTTGGCGATCATGAAGGCCTGCTCTCCTGGAAAATGGACGGCCTGACGGTAGTCCTGACCTACAGGGAAGGGGAACTTGCAAAAGCGGTCACCCGGGGCAACGGCGAGATCGGCGAGGTCGTTACGCCCAATGCCAGGACATTCCGGAATCTTCCGCTGTCCATCCCCTTTAAGGGAGAACTGATCCTAAGGGGAGAGGCGGTCATCCGCTATTCCGACTTCGAGCGCATCAACGAGGAGCTGGAGCAGGAAGCGATAGAGGACGGCAGGGAAGAAGAGGTCCGCTATAAAAACCCGCGCAACCTCTGCAGCGGTTCGGTCCGCCAGCTGAACAGCTCCGTCACGGCGAAACGGGGTGTGAGGCTCTATGTTTTTACTCTCGTGCGTGCGATGGAGAAGAGCGGGAACGGAGATTCTTACGACATACCGGCGGATTTCGGCAATTCCAGGGAGAAGCAGTTCGCGTTCCTGAAGGACCAGGGGTTCGAGACCGTGGAGTACGTCAGGGTGAACAAGGATACTGTGGTCGACGCGGTGTCTCTCTTTGAGCATCGTGTCGCAGATAACGATCTTCCCTCGGACGGGCTGGTTCTCACGCTGGATGATATTGCCTACGGGCAGTCTTTGGGAAGAACGGCCAAGTTTCCGAGAGACTCCATTGCCTTCAAGTGGGCTGATGAACTGCAGGAGACCACGCTGACCGGCGTGGAGTGGAGTCCCAGCAGGACAGGACTGATCAATCCCGTAGCGCTTTTTGACCCGGTGGAGCTCGAGGGCACGACGGTGAGGCGGGCTTCGGTTCACAATGTGAGCATAGTCCGGGCGCTGAAGCTCGGAATCGGTGACAGAATACGCGTCTACAAGGCGAATATGATTATTCCCCAGATTGCGGAGAACCTCACGGGTTCAGACAGCCTTGAGATCCCGGAGAGCTGTCCCGCCTGCGGCGGAAGGACCGAGATCCGGCAGATCAACGATGCCAGGGTTCTGATCTGCGTAAACCCGTCCTGCCCCGCCAAAAGGCTCAAATCATTCGAGCTCTTCTGCAGCAGGAACGCGATGAATATCGAGGGGCTGTCCGAGATGACGCTGGAGAAATTCATCGGCATGGGATTTATCAGGGAATACCGCGACATTTACCACCTTGGGGATCACAGGGAGGAGATCGAGAATCTGGAAGGATTCGGGGCAAGGTCTTTCGCCAATCTGGAGGACAGCGTGAATGCCTCCCGAAAGACAACGCTTTCCCGCCTTTTGTACGCGGTCGGGATCCCCGGGATCGGAGTGGCCAATGCGAGGCTGATCTGCAGATATTTCTCGGACGATCTTGAGGCGCTTATGGCGGCTGACGCGGAGACACTCGCTGCGATCGAGGGGATAGGACCCGTTCTGGCAGGAGCGGTGGCGGAGTTCTTTTCGAACAGCGGGAATAAGGAGATGCTGGGCGATCTTCTTCCCGAACTTGAGATAGAGAAGGAGAACATGCCGGGGGACCGCTCCGTGCTGCCCCTTACAGGTAAAACTTTTGTGATTACCGGAGCAGTACATCACTTTGAGAACAGGGACGCGCTGAAGCGCAGGATTGAGGAACTTGGCGGAAAAGCTGCGGGTTCGGTCAGTGCAAAGACCAGTTACCTTATCAATAACGATAATACATCCGCGTCATCCAAGAACAGGAAGGCAAAGGAACTGGGGATACCGGTAATCACCGAGGACGAGTTCCTTGAGATGGCGGGAGACTGAACTGCCTGTCCAAATGTACACCGCATCCGGCAGAAGCGCATTTGCGGATTAAGCCTGAGCGGGGGGAGGAGTTAATATGCCGATCAACATACAGAATGATTTGCCGGTCAGAGAGATACTTGAGGACGAGAACCTCTTTATTGTGGACGAAAACCGCGCAATACACCAGGATATCCGTCCGCTCCAGCTGTGCATACTGAATCTAATGCCCAAGAAGGAGGACACGGAGCTGCAGCTGTTAAGAATGCTTTCCAACACGCCGCTGCAGGTGGATATCACCTTCATGCGTGTGGATTCGCATGTGGCAACGCACACCTCGTCCGCCCACCTGTTCAAGTTCTACTACACCTTCGAAGAACTGAAGGACAGCCACTTTGACGGTCTGATCATCACCGGGGCCCCGGTGGAAAAAATGGCGTATGAAGATGTCGACTACTGGGATGAACTGACCAGGATCATGGCCTGGAGCAGGACAAACGTGACTTCGACCTATTACATCTGCTGGGCTGCACAGGCAGGGCTGTATTATCATTACGGACTTCAGAAAAGGGAGCTCTCGAAGAAGCTATTCGGCGTTTACAGGCACAAGGTCATGCACCGCAGGGAACCGCTGGTCAGGGGATTTGACGACTACTTCCTGATCCCGCACAGCCGCTATACCGAGGTTCCCGCCGAGGCAATTCACGGCTGCAGCGAACTCACCGTACTTGCGGAGTCCGAGGAGGCTGGCGTGCTGCTCGCCATTGCCCGCGGAGGAAGGGAAGTGTTCATCATGGGGCACCCGGAGTACGACAGATACACGCTG
>OMSM01000432.1 GCA_900313745.1 uncultured Lachnospiraceae bacterium | reverse complement strand
GGGACCGCGGTTTTTGTCCTGTGCCAGTTCTTCGCAGGGCCGTTTGTCTCGCTGTTTACCCGAAGCGAGCCTGAGGTCGTGCGGCTTGGCGCCCAGTATCTGAGATCCTATTCCGCGGACTGTATCTTCGCGGGGATTCAGTTCTGCTTCTCGGGATTTTTCTGCGCCTACGAAAAGGCGTTTTACTCTTTCCTGCACAACATCATTTCCATCATCCTGGTGCGGGTTCCCGGGGCTTATCTCGCCTCGGAACGCTTCCCCGACACCCTCTTTCCCATGGGGCTTGCCGCTCCTGCGGGTTCGCTTCTCTCGTCGGTAATCTGCATTGTAATCTTCTGTACTGTTTTCCGGGGCATCATAAAGCGCACCGAAGGCGCGGTTTGAAAGATCCGCATCAGCGGATCTTTCAAACTAATGCCGCGCAGAGGCAAAATCCGCATCAGCAGATCTTTCAAACTTTCTATATATTTCCATCACAAATTGAACACAATTTCCTTCTATACTCGCAGTCAAAGAAAAGGAAATCCGGCCGGAACTGTCCGGAGGGATTCCCGGATTCGGGCCGCTTCACAAAACGGATGGCAGCGTATGAATGTCTGAATATCCGGCAGGTGGGCGCCCGGGAAGGAGGCACATTATGTATGACGAGATGAATCATGAGGAAAACATGAACCGCTCCCAGGCGGAAGAGAATAGCATGAACGTCGGAACCGGAACGGCGGGAGTAGACAGAGAGGAGAACCGCAATCCGCAGAGCGGATACAGCTACGGTACGTATGATACCGGATCCGCGGGACAGGACAGCACCCGCAGTACCGACGGCTACCGCAATCCCTACAGCAGCAGCTACGGCTCCAATTACACGGAGGGAGGAAAGCGCGGGAAGAAGAAAGGCACCGGCAGGGTTATTCTCGCGATCGCGCTTGCAGCGATCTTCGGAATCTGTGCAGGGGCCGGCGTGTATGTCGCCCGTGGCGTCGCGAACGGTACAAGCTTCAGCATGATCAGCCGGACCGTTACTCCGGAGGGCAGGAAGGAAATCACACTGACAAAAGGCCTGACGCAGACGGATAATTCCGGGATCAGCTCCATGAAGCTTGCGGAGAATACCGCGGAGGAGACCGCAGAAGATGCCGCGGAAGCGGAGGAAGCTTCCGGGCAGGACAATGAGCCTGCTCCGCAGATCAAGATGCAGACCGCCGTGGATGCATCGGCTGCAACGGTTACGGATGTGTCCGATGTGGTTGAGGCGGCGATGCCCAGCATCGTATCTGTCTACAACAATTACGTCACTACCCAGATGGACTGGTACGGGCGCCTTTATTCGAGGGACGCGACCGCAACGGGCTCCGGCATCATCGTAGCCCAGACGGACGATGAGCTTCTTATCGTCACCAACAACCACGTGGTGGCGGACGCGGAGAGCCTTGAGGTGCAGTTCATCAATGAGGCTACCGCGGAGGCATCTATCCGGGGCACTGACGAGGACAATGACCTCGCGGTGATCACCGTCAAGCTCGCCGATATTGACGAGGATACCATGAACAGCATCTCCATCGCGATCATCGGCGATTCCGACAGCTTAAGGATCGGCGAGCCGGCCATCGCTATAGGCAACGCACTGGGATACGGCCAGTCCGTTACCGCCGGCGTGATAAGCGCGGTGAACCGTGAGATGCAGCTTTCCGAGACGGAGAGCGGCACCAACACCTTTATCCAGACGGATGCGGCGATCAACCCCGGCAACTCCGGCGGTGCACTCCTGAACATCCGCGGCGAGGTGATCGGCATCAATTCCAACAAGATCGGCGGCAATGCTGTCGAGGGAATGGGCTTTGCCATCCCGATCAGCCGCGCGGAGCCGATCATTGAGCACCTGATGAACAAGGAGGTCCGTGATAAGGTTCCCGAGGAGGAGCAGGGCTATCTTGGAATCAACGGCGTGAGCGTCACCGCTCAGGTCGCCAGCGCCTACAACATGCCCCGCGGCGCATTCGTCGCCGAGATCATGGAGAACGGCGGAGCTGCGGATTCCGAGCTGCAGAAGGGCGATATCATCACCGCGGTGAACGGCGAGAAGGTCAAGGATATGGACGAGCTTAAGGAACAGCTCTCCTACTACCGTGCCGGCGAGGAGATCACCCTCACGGTGCAGCGCACCTCCAACAACAGCTACGAGGAGTACGAGGTCAAGGTCACACTGGGCGACAGGTCCGTGATCGAGGAGTACGAGAAGCAGCACAACTGATCAGTAAACTCCCGCCGGATATTCCGGCGTAGCACAAGAGCCTTATCCCCGGCGGAAACGGTCATAATCCGGCCGTTCCCGCCGGGGGTTTTTGTTTATAATTTATTTCCTTGTGCCTGTTTTTCCCAGAGATTATACTCATTTCCAGAAGTGCCGGGATGCGGTCCGCATCGCTCTTATGCCGGGTTCGGGGCCGCGTGCCGGGACATTTATAAAGAGAACAGGACAAAGGATGAAACAGGTACAGTATGAGCAGCACGAACGACAATGATGTGATCGAATACTGCGGCGTGTGCCGCAGGTCCTCCGAGACCGCGGGCAAAATGATCCACATGCCGGGGAACATAACGATATGCAGGGACTGCATGCAGAACATGATGGACATGGCTTCGAGGATGGACTACAGCCAGCTCCTTAACAATCCTGGGCTTATGAACGACATGATGAAGAACATGGTGCCGGAGCTCCGCTTTCCGGGCGCCGGGGAGACGGGAGAACCCGGCGGAATCCCGAAGCGGGGCGAGGAGTCCCCAAGCTCCGCACTTCCGGAGAAAGAAGACAGCGCCGGGAAGGAAGGAACATCCGGTACTGCCGGGAAAGGCACTGCTTCGGGACAGGGCACGAAGCCGGAAGGCGCAGAGCAGGACGGGGACAAGGAGGACTCCGGACAGGATGAGGAGAAGAAGGCCGGCGGGAAGAGACCGACGGTCAGTTTCATTAATCTCGGCGATATTTTCGGCGGAATGAGGGGAGGCCCCGGGCAGCCCCAGGTGAAAAAGAAGAAGGAACCGAGGATCAAGCCGGTCTTTTCCATCGACAATATTCCCGCGCCGCACGTCATCAAGGAGAAGCTGGACGAGTACGTCGTCGGCCAGGAGCGGGCGAAGAAGGCCCTCTCCGTCGCGGTCTACAATCATTACAAGAGAGTAAAGACAGGGCATATGGACGATATCGAGATCGAGAAGTCCAACATCCTGATGATCGGTCCCACGGGCTGCGGCAAGACCTATCTCGTCAAAACTCTCGCGAGGCTCCTTGATGTCCCGCTGGCCATCGCCGACGCCACCTCGCTGACGGAGGCCGGCTATATCGGCGACGACATCGAGAGCGTGGTCTCGAAGCTGCTTGAGGCTGCGGACAACGACGTGGAGCGGACGGAGCGCGGAATCATCTTCATCGACGAGATCGACAAGATCGCGAAGAAGCGCAATATGACCTCAAGGGACGTCAACGGCGAGTCCGTCCAGCAGGGAATGCTCAAGCTCCTGGAGGGAGCGCAGATCGAGGTGCCGGTCGGCTCCTCGAGCAAGAACGCCATGGTCCCGATGACTATGGTGGACACGAGGAATATCCTCTTTATCTGCGGCGGAGCCTTCCCGGATCTGCCCGATGTCATAAAAAAGCGCCTGACGAAGCAGAGCGGTTTCGGCTACAGTGCCGAGCTGAAGGACCGCTTTGACAGCGATCCGGATATCCTTTCCAGGGTGACCACCGAGGACCTGAGAAGTTTTGGCTTTATTCCCGAGTTCATCGGAAGGCTCCCCGTGATCTGCACCCTGACCTCCATGGATGTCCCTATGCTTGTGCGCATCCTTAAGGAACCCAGGAACGCCATCCTCAAGCAGTACCAGAAGCTGCTCGCCCTGGACGAGGTCGACCTGGAGTTCGACGAGGACGCCCTTACCGCCATCGCCGAGAAGGCGAAGGAGAAGGATACCGGAGCGAGAGCCCTGAGAGCAATTATCGAGGACTTTATGCTCGATATTATGTATGAGGTGCCGAAGGACGACAATATCGGCCGCGTGACCATCACCAGGGCGTACATTGAGGGAAAGGGCGGACCGAGAATCGAGATCAGGACCGACTCGCCGGAGAAGGCGCACCAGGTCCCCAGGCTGGAGGATCACGGATCCGCAGCAGCGGAAGTCCCTCATGCGGAGGGCGCGAAAACTGATGAATAAGCGAAGGGCTATGACAGCACTGATTTATCTCCTGATTCCTGCGGCAGTGATCGCCGCGGATCAGGGAATGAAGCGGCGGGCGGAGAAGAAATACCTCGGAAAGCCGGAGAGAACCGTCCCGGGAACCCGGGGAGCGGTGATTCTCACCGACATCCACAACAGCGGCGCCGCGCTTAATCTCGGGGAGAAGTATCCCGGGTTCATAAAAGGGGTATCCGTCGCGCTTACCGCAGCGATGACTCTGGTTTTTTTCGCGACCCTTGGACACGCAGGTTCGCATATGCTTAAGGCCGGGCTCTCCCTGCTGCTCGGAGGGGCGTATTCCAATGCGCTCGACAGGGTAAGGCAGGGGCATGTTGTGGATTATATCCGGCTGGATATCGGGATTCCTGCTCTGAAGAGGGTCGTGTTCAACATCGCTGACTTCGCGATCATCGCGGGGGCGGGAATTGCGGCAATAAAGTCGCTGTGATCCGCAAAAAGTGCATAGACTGCGATGTCCCGGCGGGCGTAGAATATAAGGTAATTAGTGGGCTTGAGGGCATCTTCGGGCTATCTGCCGGAGGTGGAAAGGAGTAGAAATGCTTTTTATCGGAGTGGATCTCGGCACATCGTCAGTGAAGCTGATTCTGATGGACGAGAAGGGTGCGATCGCACGCACCGTTACGAGGGAGTATCCCCTGTATTTCCCGAATCCGGGCTGGTCCGAGCAGAATCCGGAGGACTGGTACAGGGAGAGCATCGCCGGCCTTAAGGAACTGGTCGCCGGATTTGATCCTGAGGAGATTAAGGGCATCAGTTTCGGCGGACAGATGCACGGCCTTGTCATTCTCGACGAGAATGACGAAGTGATCCGTCCCGCGATTCTCTGGAATGACGGACGCACCGGCAGGGAGACGGATTATCTCAACGAGGTCATCGGAAGGGAGAAACTCGTCCAGTACACCGGAAACATCGCTTTTGCGGGGTTCACCGCCCCCAAGATTCTCTGGGTTAAGGCCAACGAGCCGGAGAATTTCGCGCGCATCCGCAAGATCATGCTTCCCAAGGACTATCTTGCCTACCGTCTCTCCGGCGCGTTTGTGACGGATTACTCCGACGCTTCGGGCATGCTGCTTCTCGACGTCGCAAACCGCTGCTGGTCCGAGGAGATGTGCGGAATCTGCGGGATTACCGTCGACATGCTTCCTGAACTTCACGAGAGCTACGACAAGGTCGGCACGCTCCTCCCCGCACTTGCGGCGGAGCTGGGACTTAAGGAGAGCACCGTTGTCGCGGCGGGCGCCGGCGACAACGCGGCAGCCGCTGTCGGAACGGGAACGGTCGGCGACGGCAGATGCAACGTCTCGCTTGGCACCAGCGGAACGATTTTCATCTCCTCGAGAGATTTTGCCGCGGACACGACCTACGCGCTTCACGCATTCGCGCACGCGGACGGGCAGTATCACCTGATGGGCTGCATGCTGAGTGCCGCGAGCTGCAACAAGTGGTGGATGGACGATATCCTTGGGACGAAGGAATACGGCGCGGAGCAGGAAGCGATCACGGAGCTCGGTGAGAACCGCGTGTTCTACCTGCCCTACCTCATGGGTGAGCGCTCCCCCTGGAATGACCCCAGGGCGAGGGCATGTTTTGTCGGAATGACCATGGACACGACCCGCGCGGAGATGACCCAGGCCGTACTTGAGGGCGTCGCCTTTGCGGTGCGCGATATGTATGAGAAGGCCAGGGCGCTTGGAGCGTCGGTGGACCGCACCATGATCTGCGGCGGCGGAGCAAAGAGCCCGCTCTGGAGGAAGATGGTCGCCAATATCCTCGGAATCCCGGTGGATGTTCCGGTGAGCGAGGAAGGACCCGGAATGGGCGGCGCGATGCTCGCGATGGTAGCCTGCGGCGTCTACGCAAACGTTGAGGAAGCCGCGGCGGCAATCGTCCGCGTGAGCGGAACCGTGGAGCCGGATCCCGAGCTCACGGCGAAGTATGACGAGCGCTATAAGAAGTTCCAGCTGCTTTATCCCGCGCTGAAGCCCGTGTTCTCCGCTCTTGCGGAGTAAGGAGACCAGGCCGGCGCCGCAGGACAGGCCGCCGGCAAGGAGGAAATTCATTTATGAAAATCTACAATGTCACGGATCCGGAGTTTATCCCCTACGGGAGAGTTCTCCATGACGCAGCGTTCGGCGGACTTATCGAGGCACTCGCCTCGAAGCCCATGCCGGAGGACAGCACCATCTATGTTCCCGGGGATCCCGATCTTGAGGAGACCGACGAGGGAAGATATGTCCAGGATGTGATCTTCGGAGAGATCCCGATGCAGATCGGCTACTGCAACGGCTTCAACACGAAGCTCAATGCGCTTGAGTATCACCGCTGCTCCGAGATCAATTTCGCGCAGACCGATGCAATCCTGCTCCTCGGCAGGCAGCAGGACATCACCCCGGAGATGACCTATGACACCGGGAAGGTGATGGCGTTCCTCGTACCCGCCGGGACAACGGTCGAGGTCTATGCAACGACGCTTCACTATGCTCCCTGTGTGGTTCCCGGAAACAAGGGCTTCCGCGTCGGAGTTATCCTCGCGAAGGGCACCAATTATCCGCTTCAGAAGGAGCATGACAATACGGAGGAGGACAGGCACCTGACCGCCACCAACAAGTGGCTCCTCGGACATCCCGAAGGTGTCGGGGAGGGATCTCCTCTCGGCCTTATCGGCAGGAACTGGGATGTAGCTGCCGACTGATTAACCGGTTCATTAAGCGGCGGACACGGTGCCCTGCGCACCGGAGAGCTGCTGCATTAAAGGAGGACAAAACTGATGAACAACGTACCTAAGATCAAAGTTGGCATAGTCGCGGTCAGCCGTGACTGTTTCCCGGAGTCCCTCGCGGTCAACCGCAGGAAAGCCCTGGTCGCCGCATATGCCGCGAAGTACGACGCAGCGGACATCTATGAGTGTCCTGTGTGCATCGTGGAGAGCGAGATCCACATGGTTCAGGCCCTCGAGGATGTCAAGGCTGCCGGCTGCGAGGCTCTCGTGGTTTACCTCGGCAACTTCGGTCCCGAGATCTCCGAGACCCTTCTTGCGAAGCACTTCGACGGACCCAAGATGTTCGTCGCGGCGGCGGAGGAGAGCCAGAACGATCTGTCCGACGGAAGAGGCGACGCGTACTGCGGCATGCTGAACGCGAGCTACAACCTGGCGCTGCGCAATATTCACGCCTATATTCCGGAGTACCCTGTCGGCACGGCAGAGGAGTGCGCGGACATGATCCACGAGTTCATCCCGATCGCCCGCACCGTCTACGGCCTGCAGAACCTCAAGATCTTCTCCTTCGGCCCCAGGCCGCTCAACTTCCTGGCCTGCAACGCGCCGATCAAGCAGCT
>OMSM01000297.1 GCA_900313745.1 uncultured Lachnospiraceae bacterium | reverse complement strand
TAACCAGTGGTTCATCAAAACCATCGGGGACGACAGCTATCTCATTAAATATATGTCCTACAGCGGCAAGATCGGAGGCGCCTGGATCGGCCTCTCTTCCATGCTGCAGAAGTATTCCTCTCCGGATTATTCCGCGGATCACCTGATTTTCTTCGCTTCGCCTGAAACCGGAATCTGTCACAGTCCCGGGCCGATGCTTGATTCCTATGTCTATTCCGCGGAGAACAAGCGCATAAGTCTGCCTTCCCCCGGCGGTTCCGGGCAGCAGGAGTATCTTCAGACCACGGCTGAGATCACCAACTGCTCGGACCAGCTGGTGTTCCTTGTTCCGACCAGACAGATCCGGCGAAGCCTCCGCTCCTATTACATCGTGAGCCTGCTCCTGCTCCTTGTCCTTACCGCGGGTTCTGTTGTTCTTTATCTCCTTGTCCGGGCTTCCATATCTGATCCGGTAAACAGCTTACGCCGCATTTCCGCGATGCTGCGTGAAAGCGGAGCGAACGGGGAGAACAGTTTTGACCTGATGCTTCCTCCTCCCAAAACCACTGAGATCAAGGAGCTTTTCGAGGAAATCAGCATCCTGAACGGGCAGCTCTCGGACATGCAGAACCGTGTGCTGATGGCGGAGCTTGCCAAAAACCGGTATGAGCTGCAGAGCCTGAAGAACCAGGTATCTCCGCACTTCCTGATCAACTGCCTGAGCACGCTCTCTTCCCTTAACAATACCAACCAGGATCCTGCGCTGATGAAGTCGTTAATCACCCTGCTTGCCTCGCATCTGCGCTACACGCTCTCCACCAAGTCCATGGTAAGCATCCAGGAGGAGATCAAGCATCTGAACAATTACTTTGAGATGACGAAAATCCGGTATCCCAACAGCCTTACCACGGATGTCCAAGTGCTGAACCTCAGTCACGACGCCTCCATCTTTCCCGGCATGATCCTGATGCTGAGCGAAAACTCCATCAAGCACAACCTGACTATCGGCGAGGATCTGCATATCCGGATCGAGGCAAGAGAAGATATCATAGACGGCGAACACTGCGTCCGGATTATCCACGAGGACACCGGCGAGGGATTTCCGGACGAGCTTCTTCCAAAACTTAACCACCTGCAGGAGGCTTCACCGGACTCCATCTCCGACGGGCATAATATAGGGTTATATAATATTGTCAAGCGCCTTCACCTTGTCTATGAGGGCAAGAACACCTCCATCCGTTTCTCCAATGCGGAAAACGGAGGAGCAAGGGTTGAAATCGTTATTCCTTTTATCCCTTATGAGGAATCCTGATCATGAAGATACTGATCGCCGACGACGAATTCTACGTCGTTGAGGAAATTATCAAGAATACAGACTGGGAAAAGCTGGGCGTAAGCACTGCGCTTGCGGCCTACAGCGTCAGGCAGGCGAAAAACCTCTTTGATAAGAATCCGGATATCGACATTCTCATCACCGATATCGAAATGCCCCAGCAGAATGGATTCGAGCTGATCCAGTGGATATACGAGCAGAAGCTCACCCCGGTGGTTATTATTCTGACCGGGCATGAGCGTTTTGACTACGCTCATACCGCCATCAAGCTTCATGTCATGGATTACCTTACCAAGCCGGTGGAGACCGACAAGCTCGAGGCTATCCTTTTCCGTGCGGTCAAGGAGCGGAAGAGACGCCTCTTCTACCCTGAAATATACACCGCACTTAATTCTACGGAGGAATCCCAGGCCGATCCGTCTGACCAGATTATCGACGTCATACGGCGCAATCTTTCCTCACCGGACTTAAACCGTCAGCTGATCGCCGACGTAGTCCACATGCATCCGGATTATATCTCCAATCTCTTCCACAGGAAGATGGGGATCTCCCTCTCCAACTACATCCTGAACGAGCGCCTGAAGGCTGCCAAGGTCATGCTTGCCACGACGGATCTCACCCTTCAGCAGATCAGCGCCAAGGTCGGTTTTTCCGCTCCGACCTACTTCCACCGGCAGTTCAAGCGCAGCTTCGGAATTACTCCGCAGCAGTACCGAAAGGAAAACCGGACCGGCTGACGCCGGTCCGGCCTGCTGTGCTCAGCAATACTCAGTAAAGATGTTTACTCTCGCCTTAGTGCTTCTTCCCTGATCAGGATCAGGCGAGATACTCCAGTGTGCCGTCCGCGTGCCGGACAAACCTGGAGAAGAACTCATCATAAATCATGAATGCCAGCTCGGGGGTGTAGGTGTGGGGCCAGTTGGTCACGCCGGTGAAGCGGACTAACGGCACCTTCTCCTCATCTCTTACAATAAGGTGGTTGTAGATGCCCGAGACATAGCTGCGCGCCTTCGCGTAATCAATGCCGTTGGCCTCGCAGATCATCTCCAGCGTCCAGGTATTTCCGTTCGGGCCGTCCAGGCTGCATCCGAAACCGTCGTACTGCCCGATGGTATACCAGACATTCCTCTTAATTCCGTCTCTCGGCGGCTCGCTCTTTCCCGTCCTGCACTCCATCGCTCCTACCGGCGCGAAGCCCGCGAAGTACTGCGGGATCTTTCTCATAATCAGCTGTGTCATCATCGAACCGTTGGAGTGTCCGGTCACATAGATCCTCTCCCGGTCAATCTCGGGATACTTCTCCAGTGTGATATCCAGCATCTGCTTAAAGAATGAAACATCATCCGGGCCTTTGGGATCCGGGCCTCCGCCGAAACCGCCGGAATTCCAGTGAGGCGTCGCAATTCCTGTCATGCGGAGAGGCGAAGGGTTCGGTGAAGGCGAGTTCGTGTAAGGATACGCCGTAGGATAGACGACAAAGCACCGCCGCTCCTCCCCTACTCTGTGCCATCCGCTGTTCTGCGCGAAAAACTCACCGGAGCAGGAGAAGCCGTGAATTGCGATGATTAACGGATACTTTTCCTGGAGTTTCCTCCTGTAAGCTGACGGCTCAAAGGTGTACCAGTATCTCTTTAACCCGTCGATCTCTGCATCCGTACGGATAAACCCGAGTTCCTTCTCCGCGTGCATGGTGCGGCGGATGTGGCCGCTGCCCTCGCCGGCCCAGCGCTGATAGCTCTCGACAAAGGCAACCATCTTCTCCGTCAGGACCTCCGCCCCAAGCTTGTCCGCATCCTCCGCAGAGGAGAGCCAGACCTCACTTGCGACCTCGTCGTTGACATAGCTGCTGCCAGGCCTCGGCATCTCGCGGAACACACGGGCGAAACCATTATGCAGCCAGGATGAGGAGGTATGGCAGGCGCCCCTGAAATAGGCGACAACGTTTGAATCCTCACCGATGAAATATGCCGGGAGCGGAATCTCCGCCCGCGGTATCGTCACGTCGCAGTCCGACGGGGCGCCGCCGAGCCTCTTAAGAAGCTCCGCGTCGATTTCCGTATTGCCGCAGGCGGCAAAAGCCGCGAGGTAGGACTGATAAAGGATCGCGAATACCGATGCCACCGGAGCTCCGTCGCCGAAGCCCATCGCATATACGGCGGATGCGTTGCAGGGGAAGTACTCCATGGATTTCATCTCGGCGAGCACCTTCACCGCGGCGTCGATCTCCGCTCCCATATCCTCCGGGTCGCGGGGTGCGGGTGAGGACGCGAAATAACCGGTCATGCAGTGCTTCTCCAGGCTTTCCTTCCATCCGCCATCCCGGAAAAACTCCTCCGGATCCGCTCCTCCGGGAATAAGCACAAGCACCATGTTTCCGGAAGTTTTCATGGTAGTCGGGATGTAGAACCCGTACTTTCTCTCCTGTCCGTGCTCATCGGTGATTACATCGGAAAACCATCCGAGATGGGTGTTCCTGTAGGGATCCGCCGGATTCGCATCAGGCTGCACGATCTGGTGAGCCGTCCTCTCCGGTGCCGCAGGGCCGGACTTATCACGGTCTATGCGGACCCGGTTTACCGCGGGATTCAGTTGAATATGATCGTAATTCATCTTGTACCATTCCTTTCTTCCGATCCTGGAGAACGCGGATGAAGCGTCCTCAGCCCAACATGTCCTGAGGGAAAACTGAGCCCGAAGTCCTGCGCATTTTCCCCTGCCGTCCTCATTTTACTTCCCTGCCGGCCGGGGAGTAATGAATTATCCTTGCATCCTATAGCAGAAAAGCGATCATTGACTTTTTTACTAGTGACATTCCCTTAGTGCGAGCATATAATTCGCAGAGATACCGATTCACATGCCGGCTTTTCCGGGCATCCGGAATTCCGAAGCTCACGACAGCACCGTATTATCCGCATACAGCAGCATTGATTCCAAGATGAAAAAACTATACCTTCGCTTCTGTATTATCCAGGCCTCCTACTGGAGCTTCTTCGCGGCACTGCCTGCCTACCTCACCGCCCGCATGCTTGACCGCGGCATGAATCCCTCCACACTGGGCATCCTGGTCTCTGTCTACATGGGCTGCTCCTTTGTCGGGACCATCTTCTGGAGCCGGTTTGTGGATCGCTTCCGGGCCGCAAAGAAATTCGTTATCTCCGGACTTATCGCCTCAGCATCCCTGTCCCTTCTCGTGTATCTCTCCGCCGGGAGGACAGCGCTGCTGTTTATCATTTATCCTCTGCTCGGGCTTATCATGAGCGCGATCCCGACCAATATTGATTCCTGGGTGATCGCGGTCACGGGCCAGGTGGAAGCCGGATCAAAAACCCGTTCTTTCGGCGCGCTTGCGTACGCTTTCGTCATTCTTGCCTGCGGGCAGCTGATCAGCCGCGTCGGTTACGGTCCCCTTCCCTTCATTTCCTTCACCTTCGCCGGGATACTTCTTGCGTCGGCCTTCCTGCAGCCTGAGCTGCCTTCCGCCGCAGAAGTTCTCTCCCGTATTCCTTCGCACTATCTCCGCAGACACCGGACCAGTGCCCGGAACAGCGGCCACGTTTCAGGCCGCGCCTCAGGCGGCGGAAGCACTCCCGCCGCTTCCGAACCGCCCCGTTCCGGGGCACCTGCTGCCCCTGCAACCGCGGCGGGCCTCTTCCGGATTCCCGAATTCGTTCTTCTTGTGCTCATGGTATTCATCACCGGCACGGCCGTCTCCCCCATCAACAGCATGAAGCTCCCGATATTCGAGGAAATCGGCTCCGGAGTCGCGATGCTCGGCGTGGACAGCTTCATCGGCTGCATGATCCAGGCACCGCTGCTGATCCTTTCCGGCAGATTACGGCGCTTCCGTGCCGAGTACCGGCTCATAGGAGCGGCCTTCTTCATGCTCCTGTATGCCGTCCTGGTCATGATCGCCAGGCATCCTGCCGTTGTCGTCGCCGGAACCTTCATGATGAATGCGGGCTTCGGACTGCTTCTCTCCACCATGAGGGAAATGACAGAGCGCAGCGTTGATCATGCACTTCGCACCACAGCAAACAGCATCACCGACGTTGCCTATGGCAGTGTTTCCGGAATGATCGCGTCTCTCTGGAGCGGCTTTGTTATTGAGGGACACGGAAAAGCCGCACTCGGCGGGCTCTCCGCCGGCCTCCAGTGCCTTGCCCTTCTTATCGCCGTCGTCATCATGATCCGGAGCAGGCGCAGCACTCCGGATATCCGCAAAGCATGATCCGCAGCAGGCACAGTACACTCCGGGTGGCCGCATAGTAAAATAAAATAAGCCTGTGCCCGGTTCTGTCCGCGGCGCAGGCTCTTTTCATTTCCGTATATTACTACTGCCGGCTCTTCGGATAAGCCGGCCTCCGCTCCTTAAGCTCGCGAAGTATCTCCCTGTAAGTATCATACCTCACCGGCGAAAACTCTCCGTTCTCCGCCGCTGCCCGGACCGCACAGCCGGGCTCGCTCTCATGCATGCAGCCGTGAAAGCGGCACTTTTCCTCGTAAGGCTCAAATTCCGGATAATAGTCCCTGAGGGTATCCGGCGTGATCTCCTCCAGATACAGGGATGTGAACCCCGGGGTATCCATGATATAGGTGTCCTCGCCCGCCCAGAAGAGCTCCACGTGACGGGTGGTGTTTTTCCCGCGCTCGATCTTTCTGGAAATCTCCCCGGTCTCCATGTGCGCCTCCGGGCAGAAATAATTGATCATCGTCGACTTTCCCACCCCGGAGGGGCCGGCGAACACCGTCGTTTTTCCCTTTAGCATTT
>OMSM01000480.1 GCA_900313745.1 uncultured Lachnospiraceae bacterium | reverse complement strand
TGACGACCAGGGCGGCTCTATGGGAGTCCCGGACGGGGGGAGTACGACCGGGCAGGTCCCCGGGAACAGCGGAAACGGCAGTTTGGCCGGAGCGGAGGACGGGGAGACCATTACAATCAGCCTGAACGGAAAAGACTATACCTTTCCTGCAGACCAGGGACCGGCACCGGAGGTAACGTATGATAACTGTCCGGGAAATCCGAAGTTTATCTCTGTTCGCTACAGCGAAGAGGAGATCTCGTCCGCCCCGAAATATACTGCCCCGGTATCGGAGGAGTCGCCCTCGGTGCAGTTTGATAACGGCATCAGCGCCGACCTTTTCTGGTGGAACCTGGAGAGCGGTCCCGACGAGCTGGTCGTGAGGACGCTTCCGGAGAAGACCGACGAGACCGCCTCCGAGCGGATGATCGGCTATGACTTTTCCCTCAGTTCGGGAAGGCACGAATTCCCGACGAATATCACGGTGACCATCCCAAGAACGGCTTCGGACGCGAACGAGGGCGGGGTTATGTACTTCAACGAGGAGACCGGCGAGTGGGAGCGTGTGTACTATGAGGTCTCCGGCGACGGCGGAAGCTACGTCGTGTACATGGATCATTTCTCGACGATTGCCGAGCTGCTCTTCGGTGAGGGACGTGAAAAGATGGGCTCGGCGCTCGCGGGAAATATCTTCGTCGAGAGCAGCTGGAGGCCGAAAGCACCGGATCCGCACTCCTATATGACCGAGCAGGAGCAGGCGGAACATCAGTGGGATGCGAATTACTTCGTGCCGC
This sequence comes from uncultured Lachnospiraceae bacterium, assembly GCA_900313745.1. Lineage (GTDB taxonomy): Bacteria > Bacillota > Clostridia > Lachnospirales > Lachnospiraceae > CAG-791. Next base: position 2,054 of record OMSM01000480.1, on the reverse strand, counting down.
CGGCACAGCGCAGGCTGGAACTCGTCAACATGAACCGGATGTGCCAGTTTATCGTATCCCAGGAAGGGCAGTCGCAGGCCATCGTCGAGGCGATGGTCAGACAGGAGGACAGGCCTGGAGCCTTCTCACGGTCGATTGATCAGGTCAACTCCTGGTTCGGTTTTGTTGGAGGATCGGTTTCAACGGCGGATACGGCCGGCAAGGTTTCAGGCGCCGCGGCAGAGGCCGCGGGGATTCTTCCGGAGGGGAAGAAAGCAGTCGATGTCTTCTTTGAGAGCATAGCCAAAACGGAGGGCGGAACTTTTTCAAAGGCTGCGGAGTATTTCGACAAGGGGTCGATGATACTGCTCGCGGCAAAGGTGCTGGTGCAGTGTTTTGACAAGAAGCTGACCTGGGGCAGGATTTACGATATATATGATGACAACAAGTGGGATGGCATGGGCGTCTTTATCGGGCTCGCCGGGGAGTATCTGAAAAAGAAGGCGTATTTCAGCGCAGCCGGGGCTATGCCTATTATTGCGGTGGGGCTGTTTGTCGTTGTCACCGCCTACGACGCGCTGGAGAAAGGCGTCTGGGCCCATGCGGTGAACGAACACGAAACTTATGAGGAAATGATCTACCACGAGTATCTAATGCAGGGAAACCCGCATATCGTGAGCGGTTATACACTTTATCCTTCCGCGAAGGGCTTTGCGGATGCACTGAATTATATCTATGAGAACGAGTATAAGGACAGCCGGAATTTTAACAGCTTCGCGAACCGGGTGGAGTCCATGATCGACAGATTCGTCGACGAGTTCTGGACGCTGTCCGATGAGGAAATTGAGAAATTCGCCAACAAAAATGCCTGGGTTGCGCAGAAGTGGGAGCGCCCGCTGCCGACTTATGTGAAGGAGTATAAGTACCGCATCCGCATGGGGCTTTACGACGAACTTGCTCCGATTCTCGAAAACCTTGCGAAGAAGGAATATATTGCGCTGGTTGAGGATTATACTGACTACATGGAAACGTATATCATCCCTGTGCTGAATACCGAGATTTATATGATTCCGAAGGACCTTGACCTTCCTGCCGGCGAGGATCCTCTGCATTCGGTATATCTTGGCTGGAACGGGGAGGGCTATCTCTTCCAGGACGGACAAAAATACATCCCTGCGGCGGAGTTCACGGACGCGGCCGGGAGCCTTTACTTTCTTCCTCGCGGCGCAGAGGAAAGCCGTGCTGCCGAGTATACGAAGATCGAGCCTGTGTTTGAAGACGGACACAGCTACAAAACGATCGGCGGGAACAACTATCTCTATAAGTGCACGTTCTACCACTACGTGCAGATCGGATCCCCTACCCACATGAAAATCGAGGGCATCAGCATACTTGACCTCGACGGTACGATGGGGCTCGTCAACTGGAAAAACGCGGAGTACCGGGACGACGGAGCCTGCTATGTTCCCGTGGAGTACGAGAGCGTCCCCAAGGGGGCGGCGTCCTACAAGGGATTCACCTGCGATATTGGGTTTGTCCCGGACGATGTGTTTAAGGATCTCCTCTGGGGAGCATCCTGTGAGGCGAAGCTCCAGGTAAACAGCAGCGGTCTGATTTCGGGAAGAGGTGAGGCCTGGACTGAGTCACACAAAGAGGGTGATCCGATCGACAAGCCCGGAGAAAAGAAGATTGAGACGTCGGACATGTCGGCAGCGGTTTCGTTTGAGATTGCGGGTGAGGTCATGCCCGGCACCTATGCCGGTACCTGCACTATAAACGGGACCGGGGAATATCACGCAAAGGGCCGCTATTACTGGCAGCTCGGTTCCGTGAACATGGGAGATGACACAACAGAAACGGATTACACATACAGTTTCAGCGGAACCGGTGCCTTCGAGAGCGCTGCCGGGACGGACGTCATTACGCTGACCTTCGACGATCTGACGGTGACGAGAGGCGGGCAGAGCGTGAAGAACGGTGAGTCAGCCTCCGGAAAGGCTGAGTGGTCGGGGACGTTCTGGTTACGGTGCGCAAAGGAGTACTGAGCAGTTTCCGTCCGGCGGCTGTTACAGGAG
>OMSM01000251.1 GCA_900313745.1 uncultured Lachnospiraceae bacterium | reverse complement strand
TATTTCTATCCCGCAGGCGTGAGCGCAAGGGCGAAGGAGGTAAAGCCCTCCGCCCGCGGCGAGCTGGAGATCACGACCCTGAACGACATGTACTTAAAGGACGGGATCCTCAATGTCCAGCTCCTCGGCAGGGGCTTTGCCTGGCTGGACACCGGGACAATGGACAGCCTCGTGGAGGCCGCCAATTTCATCCGCACCATCGAGACCCTGCAGAGCATCACCATCTCCGCACCGGAGGAGATCGCCTACAAAAACCGCTGGATCGACAGGTCAAAACTCCTGGAATCCGCGGAGCGCTACGGCAAGAGCCCTTACGGCGCCCACCTGAAGGCCGTGGCGGGAGGACTGATCAAGTACTGAAAAGCCAGGAGCCAGCCCGCTGACGATTAGGCGGTTATGCGGGACAATGCGGCAGCCATACGGGACGATGCAGTGGCTGTGCGCAGGACACAATCCGACAAACAGACAAAACTCAGGACAAACGGAATATCTTCGCCAAAACCTCTCCCTGTACAATGAATACGGTTCATGGACTGTATTCATTCGTACAGGGAGTTTTTTTGCCGGGGTTCCTGCGTCAGCGGAACGCCGCAGGAAAACTCGCCGAAGCGCTCGGCACAAGCTGCCAGGCAGGGGGATAAGCATGAAAACGGCAATTGCTGCACTTGTGGATCGGAAAAGTTTTGACAGCCGGATCACGCGGAGCGAGGTGACGGCGAAGGAGCGGTGGCTTGGGTATCTTGCCGGGCCATGCGGCGTGCTGCTCTTAAACGCGGTGCTCGCGAGCTACCTCAATGTCTATTACACGGACGTGCTGAACCTGACGGGGGTCTGGGGCGGCATGTTCCTGATGGTCTTCCCCATTCTCTCGAAGATCATCGACGCCGGAACCAACGTGTTCATGGGATATGTGATCGACCGGACGCGCACGAGGCAGGGCAAGGCGAGGCCATGGCTCCTGATCTCCGCGCCGCTCGTGACCGTCACCGGCATTCTGCTCTTCACGGTCCCGCGGGGCAGTGAGACGGTGCAGGTGATCTGGGTCATGCTCTCCTTCAACCTCTACTATTCCGTCGCCGCCACCATCTACAACATGTCCCACGGCCTCATGGTCCCGCTCTCCACCCGCAACACGAAGGAGAGAGGCGGGCTCTCCGTCTTCAACAACGTGGCCTCGGTCATGGTCTCGGGAATCATCGTCGCCCTGATCTTCCCCATGCTCATCCTGCCGAGGATCGGCGTCAACCAGGCGGCGTGGATCAGGCTGATGAGCGTCCTGGCGATCCTCGCGCTGCCGCTGACCTTCGTCGAGTACTTCTTCACCAGGGAAAGGATCACGGAGGAGACGGAGGAACTGGAGGAGAAGCAGGAGGTCTCCATGGCCTCGCAGATCAAAACTCTCCTGGGCGACCGCTTCTGGGTCGTCATTGTGGTGTATTTCTTCATCTACACGATGGGATCCAACCTGAAGAACATCTCCCTGGTCTACTACTGCAACTACGTGCTGGGCAGCTACAACGACGGAATCACCCAGACCATGGTCTCGGTGATCGGCGGCGTCCCCATGGGCATCGGCATTTTCGCCGTGTGGCCCCTCGCGAAGCGCTTCGGCAAGCGCAATGTCACGCTGGCCGGCTTCCTCATCTACGCCCTCGGCGGTATCGTCTGCATGCTGAATCCCACCAATATGACCGTCGTGCTGATCGGCCAGTTCATCAAGAACATCGGCGGCCTGCCCTGCGCCTACGTCTTCTCCGCCCTCTTCGCGGATGTCCTGGACCACATCGAGTGGAAGGCAGGGTACCGCTGCGACGGCGTGTCCATGTCCTTAAACTCCATCATCCTTACCGTCTGCACCGGCATCAGCACGGGAGTTTTCAACATACTTCTGACCAGGAGCGGCTATATCGCGCCGGTGTTTGACGCGGTGTCCGGCGTGACGACGGCGTCGGTTCAGTCCGGCGCGGTGAAGGGCGCAATCACCTTCTGCTTCCTCGGCTTCGAGATCATCACAGGCCTTGTCTGCGCGGGCCTTCTCGCCTTCGAGGGCGTGGAAAAGGTCATTGACAAGGAGCAGGCGGAGATCCGGGAGAGAAAGAGCCGGTGAGAACCACTAAACGGTGCTGCAGAACCGCATTCGCGGCTGCCTCAACGGGAGAAATAAACATGAAAGCAGTAAACCTGAGAACGGAGTACCTCACCGACCCGGTGGGAATCGATATCGTAAAGCCGCGGTTTTTCTGGAACTGCGAGGGCTGCGGGATGCAGTCGTCTTACCGGATTGTCGCGACGGACGAGAGCGGCAGGGTCCGCTGGGACTCGGGAACGGTGAAAAGCAGCCGCATGACCGGCGTCCGCTGGGAAGGCGATGCTCTTCAGAGCAGGGACCGGATCCGCTGGAGGGTCATGGCCAGCGGGGACGGGGAAGGAGAATGGAGCGAAGAGGCAGTCTTCGAGCTGGGCCTTCTGGCGAAACCGGACTGGACTGCCTCCTGGATCACCGGGGATTACAGGCCGGACAGGAAGGAGCGCTATCCGGCGGACTGCTTCCGGAAGAGTTTTGCCCTTCGGGAAAAACCGGTCCGCGCGAGGCTTTACTGCTCCGCCTGCGGGCTCTACGAGGGGGAGATCAACGGGAGACGGACCGGGGACTTCATCCTGGCGCCGGGCATCACGGATTACCGGAAGCGTGTTCAGTACCAGACCGTCGACGTCACGGATCTCGTCCGGGAGGGGGCAAACGAGATGACGTTTACCCTGGCAGACGGCTGGTACCGCGGAAGCGTCGGGGCCTGGGGGATGCGCTGCTACTACGGCACCGAGACAAAACTCATCGCCCAGCTGGAGTGCTTCTATGAAGACGGAAGCCGCGAAGCTGTCGGCACGGACGGCAGCTGGGAGTGGTCAAACGACGGCCCGGTCCGGTTTGCCGACCTGAAGGACGGGGAGATCGCGGAAGCGTCCCGCGTGCCCTCCTATGCCGGAAGAGCCCGGGTGACCTCGCACAGCGCGCCGCTCACCGCCTCCAATAACGTGCCGGTTAAGGAGCAGGAGAGGCTCTCCGTGAAGCGGGTTCTCCGCACGCCGTCCGGAAAGACGGTTCTGGATTTCGGGCAGAATATCGCCGGGTATGCGGAGTTTTGCCTGACTGCGTGCGAAGGGGACAGGGTCTTCCTCCGCTTCGGCGAGATGCTGGACGCGGACGGGGAGTTCACCCAGAAGAACATCCAGTGCTCGAATAAGCGCAAAACTACACCGCTGCAGCAGGTCGAATATATCTGCCGGGAGGGAGAGAACCGCTACAGGACGCGGTTTGCGATCTTCGGCTTCCAGTACGTGCTGGTGGAATCGGAGGCGATGGAGAAGTGCCTGTGGGAACTGTGCGGCGGAATGCCCGGCGGGGCGGCGGACGATACAGCGCATAAATCCGCCGGGATTGATGTGCCCGGCGCCGCGGGCGGTCCGTCCGGCGCTGTGCCGCCGGAGGTTTTCTCCGCCGTCGCGGTGAGCTCGGATCTCCGGGATGTGCTCCGTTTTGAGTGCTCGGAGCCGATGCTGGAGAAGCTGGTGTCCTGCGTGCGATGGTCCGCGAAGAACAACAGCGCGGACCTGCCGACCGACTGCCCGACCAGGGAGCGCCACGGCTGGACC
>OMSM01000202.1 GCA_900313745.1 uncultured Lachnospiraceae bacterium | reverse complement strand
GAGGTATATGGCAGGCGTGGAGGCCTCCCTGAAAGCCGAGGCGGCTGAGGAATATGATTTCATCCGCTGGGAGGACAAGGACGGGAACGAGGTCAGCACGAAGAATCCTTACAGCTTCGCCGTGAATGAGCACACGGCGCTGACGGCAGTTTTCGAGAAACAGCCGGAGCCGGAAAAGTTTACGGTGACTTTTGAGACCGGCAAGGGATCGAAAATAGAAGCCGTGACAGTGGAAGCGGGTACGAAGATCAAGGCTCCGGAGGATCCCGAATGGGAGAACCGCGATTTCGGCGGCTGGTATCCGGACGAGAAGTATCTCGAGGAGAAGGCGATAGTCTTCCCGTACGAGGTGAAGGAGGATGTGACCTTCTATGCGCTTTGGACCGTCAAATTCGAAGCCGGTGTCGCCGATACGGAGAGCAAATCCGGTGAGGGAGGCAGGATCTCTGCCGGAGACGACGAATGGGTGACCAAAATCAGCGAAACGTATCCTGCCGGTACGGAGGCTTCCCTGAGCGCGGAGCCTGCGGAGGGGTATGATTTTATCCGCTGGGAGGACAAGGACGGCAAGGAAGTCAGCACGAAAAACCCGTACAGCTTCACCGTGAATGGGCACACGGCACTGACAGCTGTCTTTGAGAAACAGCCGGAGCCGGAAAAGTTTACGGTGACTTTTGAGACCGGCAAGGGATCGAAGGTTGGCGAGGTGACCGTCGAGGCCGGTACCGAGATCGAGGCTCCTGAGGAACCTAAGTGGGAGAACCGCGACTTCGGCGGCTGGTATCCGGATGACAAATACAGCGACGAGGATAAGATACAGTTCCCCTTCAGAGTACTTGAGGATGCAGTCTTCCACGCAAAGTGGACCGCGAAGCTGACCGTAGGCGTCGCCGACGACAAGGGGACGGAAGGCAGCGGAGGCAAGATTTCTGCTGTTGAGGATACCTGGAAGACCAGGTTCTCCGGAAGCTATATCGTAGGCGAGGAGGTGACTCTTTCCGCGGAGGCTGTGGAAGGATATCGGTTTATCCGCTGGGAAGATGGGGACGGCAAAGAGGTCAGCACCTCGAATCCTTACAAGATCAACGTAAACGAGCACACGACACTCACCGCTGTGTTTGAGAAGAAGACAGCTATGGCAGCGTCGGCCCCCGCACATACCCATGTACTTGACAGGGTCAACAGGAAGGATGCGACCTGCGAAGAGGACGGGAACACCGGCTACTGGTACTGCGAGGACTGTGAGAGGTATTTCGCGGATTCCGAGGCAGCTAAGGAGATCGAGAAGGAGGATACCGTCATTCCGGCAACAGGCCATGACTGGGGCTCCTGGAGAGTAACCAGGCGTGCGACGGAGACATCTTCCGGAGTCAGGGAGCGTGTCTGCCGCAATGATCCCTCGCATGTGCAGAAGGAAGTGATTCCCGCGACGGGGCAGGCACAGCAGACCCAGGCCCCTCCGCACACCCATGATTATGACTGGGAGATTACCGTAGAGCCGACTTCGACTGTTGACGGCGAGATGGTGTACATCTGCAAGGGCTGCGGCCGCATTACCCAGAGGATTCCGGTTTCCGGATATCCGGTCTTCCAGAGGGAGACGAGGGACCGTATTCACAACGCATTCCCGAATACCACCGTGGTTGTCTACACCGACCGGTGGATCAGCTTCCACCGCATGGTGCTGGATGAGTTTACTAGGCGCGGGGATGTCACGCTGGCGGTGTACTATTACTACCGCGGACACCGGTACCTGATGGTGATTCCTGCAGGAACCAATGCCTCCGCGTTTGCCAACCAGGAGGGATATGCAGGTTTCCTGTTCCTGTCCGGTAAGGTCGGAAGGGCAGAAGTGTATTAAGCAATAAGTGCAACCACAGCCGCCGGGCAGGCTTCAGGCTTGCCTGGCGGCTTTCTTTTTGTATAATAGATAATATACTGACTTAATTAATGTCAGAGCACTGCCGGATACATGCCGGCGCAGTATTCAGCCGCATGCCTGCTGGTCCTGCGGCACCAGTTTTGCAAAGAGGGAGAGACATGAAAGAACAGAAAAACCGCATGGTGAACGAGCGGGACTTCCGTCAGGATCCGAATTACACCGCTCCGGACAAGGAGAAGGAACAGCTGATTCTTAAGCTCGGCACCATGATCACGGACCGCTACCTTGTGAAGTATACGAGGACCATGGGCACGGACGATCCGGAGTACTGGGCGCTTGATGAGGTGCTGACGAAGGAGGAGGCGAAATTCCTCTTAAGCTTCAAAAAGACCCGCGTGAGCTACAGCCTTGAGGAAATCGCGGAGAGAAACAGCATGTCCGTCGAGGATGCGAAGAAGATGATTGACCATCTTCTGTGGGTCGGCGTCCTGGAGTCCAACCGCGAGACCCCGGACAAGCATATGCAGTACAACGTGCCGATCTTCGTTCCAGGCTCCGCGGAATTCATGATGATGAATGACGAACTGACCGCGCAGCATCCGAATCTGGCGACTTTCTTCAACCTGATGACGCAGATGCCCCTGGAAAATGTGACTCCCATGATCCCTCCGGGAGGCGCCGGGGTCGGAATGCATGTCATTCCCGTGGAGAAGGCGATTGAGAATGAACCGCAGTCGCTTAGCATTGAGCACATCACCCACTGGCTCAACAAGTACGACAAGTATTCCGTCGGGCAGTGCACCTGCAGGAAGCAGCAGACCATGCGCGGCGAGGGGTCGGGAGAGATTAACGGCGAGTTCTGCATCGGCGTGGGCGATATGGCGGAGTACTGCGTCAACCGGGGAATGGGACGCTACATCACCTACGACGAGGTGCTGGAGATCCTTGAGCGCGCGGAGCGGCACGGTTTCGTCCATCAGACCACAAATATCGACGGTGAGGACAAGATCGTCGCCATCTGCAACTGCGCGCCGGGAGTATGCAATGCGCTGCGCACCTCACAGCTCTACAACACGCCGAACATGTCCCGCTCCGCGTACCGGGCCCATGTAGACAAGGAAAAGTGCGTGGCCTGCGGCAAGTGTGTGGAGGTCTGCCCGGTCGGAGCCGCGAAGCTGGGACAGAAGCTCTGCGACAGGTCGGGACAGGAGGTGACCTATCCCCTGACGCTTCTCCCCGATGCCGTGAAGTGGACTGCGGACAACTGGAATCCCAATTACCGCGAGGACGCGAAGATCAACTGCTACGATACCGGAACTGCCCCGTGCAAAACGGCGTGTCCGGCACACCTGGCCATTCAGGGCTACGTGAAGCTCGCGAAGGAAGGCCGCTATCTTGATGCGCTGAAGCTTATCAAGCAGGACAATCCCCTTCCGGCGGTCTGCGGAGCAATCTGCAACCGGCGCTGCGAGGATGCCTGCACAAGGGGAACCCTGGACGAGCCCATCGCCATCGACGAGATCAAGAAATTTATCGCGGCAAAGGAACTCAACGCCGCGGAGAGGTATATCCCTCTTTGTGAGAACGATGAGGGAAAGATGTGGGGACCGGATTACCGCATGGCGGTGATCGGCTCCGGACCTGCCGGCCTTTCCTGTGCTTATTACCTCAGAGCAAGAGGCTATGACGTCACGGTTTTCGAGAAGGAGAAGAAGATCGGCGGAATGCTGGTCAACGGCATCCCGAATTTCCGCCTGGAGAAGGATGTGCTTAATGCGGAAATAGATGTGCTTAAGACCATGGGCGTCGAATTCAGGTGCGGCGTCGAAGTAGGGAAGGATGTCACTGTCGACGAGCTGAAGAAACAGGGGTACAAGGCCTTCTATCTGGCCATCGGGCTGCAGGGAGGACGAAGCACCGGGGTTCCCGGCGAAGATGCCGAGGGAGTGGAATCAGGCGTCTCCTTCCTGAAGAGGGTTAGCACCGGAACGGAAAACGCTGTCCGCCTGAACGGCGATGTGGTTGTGGTCGGAGGAGGAAATGTTGCCGTCGACGTGGCGAGGACGGCTCTCCGCACGACCGAAGGCAAGGTGACCATGCTCTGCCTGGAGAGTGAGGCGGAGATGCCTGCCGCAAAGGACGAGGTGGCGGAAGCTGCCGCTGAGGGCATTGAGGTGAAGAACGGCTGGGGGCCGAAGGAAATCCTCACCGAAAACGGCCGCGTGACAGGCATTGTCTTCAAGCGCTGCACCAGGGTGTATGACGAGGATCACCGCTTCTCGCCGGTATATGACGAGAATGAGTGCATTACCGTTCCCTGCTCCGTCGTTCTTGAAGCCATCGGCCAGTCTGCGGTCTGGGGTGACCTTCTTAAGGGAACAGCAGTCAAAACCCGTCCCAACGGCACGGTTATCGCGGATCCCCTGACCTTCCGGACGGATGATCCGGATATTTTCGCCGGAGGAGACATCGAGCACGGCGCCCGCTTTGCCATCGACGCCATCGCTGACGGAAAGAAGGCCTGCGAGTCCATGCACCGGCACGTGCATCCCGGCCAGTCCCAGACGATTGCGAGAGATAAGCGGGAATTCATCGAGCTTGACAAGAACAACATCGATCTCTCCGGATTTGATCACGCGGGAAGACAGATCCCCGGACATACCGGAAACGCGCCAAGGACCTCCTTTGCCGACAACCGGCTTCCGTTCACCGAGGAGCAGGTAAAACTGGAGACCTCGCGCTGCCTTTCCTGCGGTGCCACAACCGTGGATGTCAACCGCTGCATCGGCTGCGGACTGTGCACAACGAGGTGCGAGTTTGACGCGATCCACTTAAGCCGCGACATCCCCGAGGCATCTCAGTTCGTGCGCTGCGAGGACAAGCTGCCCAAGGTGGCGTCCTACGCATTAAAGCGTGAGTTTAAGATTCTCTTCAAGGGAAACAAGGAGAAATAAGCCGTGCATGAGATGGGAATCATCCTCAATCTGGCTAGGACGCTCGACAAAACCGCGGAGGAAAACAACATAAGCCGCATCGCGAGGGTAACTCTCCAGGTTGGGGAGGTCTCGGGGATCATGACGGACTACTTCACGGACTGCTGGGATTACTTCAAAGGACGTCATCCGGTCCTTAAGGACAGCAGGCTTGAACTGGAGACCATTCCGGCACTGACCTGGTGCGACGGGTGCCGGACTACCTACGAGACTGTCAGGTACGGAAGAACCTGTCCCCGCTGCGGGAGCGGGGAGACCTGGCTCATTTCCGGCAATGAATGCGTGATCAAGGAAATAGAAGCGGAGTAACCTGAAATATTCACTGCGGGCCTTCCGCGTACTCCCGCATCGCCTCGAAAATCAGTGCAACAGAAGCCGCTCCGGCATCGGGAAAGCCAATCGCGCGCTCGACGAGGTTGGCTTTCCCGAAACGGGCGGCGTATTTCTTTGTATCCTCCAGGCCCTGTTTCGCGGCTTTTTCCGCTTCCCGAAGCATGGCGGCCAGAGGAAGCCCCGAATTTCTCCGAAGGGCCTCCACCGCGGGCTCAAGAGCATCGACCATTGTCTTGTCCCCGGGGGCGGCCCCGCCTCTTTCCTTCACGGTTTCCAGCGCTTTTGCCTCCAGGAGGCCGAGATCGCTGCCCGTCAGGACACTCTT
>OMSM01000521.1 GCA_900313745.1 uncultured Lachnospiraceae bacterium | reverse complement strand
GGAGAGCCGGGACGCGTATCTTAGGGAAGTGGCGGCAATGAATGCCGCCCGGAGTTCCCCGGAATAAGCGCGGCTTGACGGATATCGCGTCATATGATATTGATATATTATGTTTTGCCGCAATATACACAGGGAATAAGGTGAAAGCCTGGACGTTCTGCCGATGCAGAACGTTCGGACTGCGCCGTCGGTGCTGATGCACCGCGCGCCGCATTCGGCAGACCCGCATACGCGCGTTTGCCTCAGCGAGGTGAGAGTATGGATAAGAAGTATGTGACACCCGAGATGGAGATCGTCCCGATTAATGATGACGTCATTATGGCGTCACCTGCCGAAGAGACGCCGAGTGAGTGCTGCTCCGGTATCGAGATGGTTGACACGCCCAAGTAAATCGCAGAAAAGAAACCTGAGTGACAGCAGAAAGAGAGAACAGACATCCTGTTCTCTCTTTTCATCGTGAGGAGATCAATTGCAGACTATAAGGAAACAGGACGCAAAAGTTGCGGCTCTGACAGGGAAACAGCAGACAGAAGAGGGGCTTCCCTTAAGAATCACGGAACATTCCGTAACTGTTCCGTGCGAAGAAGGAACCCTTCTGTTTCACTGTATGACAAAGGAACTGCTGCTTCTTTCCGGGCAGGAAATGAATTCTCTCATGACCGATGCTTCCCTGAGAGAACTGCTTGCGGAAAAATGGTTCCTTGTTCCGGACGGTTTCTCGGAGAAACAGTTCGCCGATGAGGTGCGCAGCGCGATGGAGGTGATGAATCCTCCGGCGAAGAAGCTCACAGTCTTCACCATCTATCCGACGACGGACTGCAACGCCCGGTGCTTCTATTGCTACGAGCTCGGCCGAAGGCGACTGATGATGAGTGAGGAGACCGCGCACGAGGCAGCTTCTTTTATCGCCGGAAGAAGCGGCGGAGAACAGGTGACGCTCCGATGGTTCGGCGGTGAGCCGCTTTTTAACCGGAATGTGATTGACATCATTACCGGAGACCTTCGCAAAGCCGGGATTCCGTTTCTGTCGAAGATGATTTCCAACGGCCTGCTCTTTGACCGGGAGACGGTTCTGAAGGCGCGGTCTCAGTGGAATCTGAAGGATATTCAGATCACGCTGGACGGCACGGAAGAGGTATACAACCGCACGAAAGCGTACGTCGGCTTTGAGGGCAGTCCCTACCTGCAGGTGATGCGCAATATCGAACTGCTGCTGGAGGAGGGTGTGAATGTAGATATCCGTCTTAATATGGATCGGAAGAACGCCGGCGATCTTATTGCGCTTGTCGATGAACTCGGCTCCGGATTCGGCAGGTATCCCGGTTTTCACGTGTACTGTGCGCTTCTCCGGAACTGGGGCGCGAGAAATGCATTTTCCAGCTATGAAGAGGCGATCACCCGGTTCGGGGAAATACAGGAAAAACTGGTTCTCCACGGCATAGAAAGAAAATATGGCCTCAGTCAGGCATATTCCACGGTAAACTGCATTGCGGACAATGATTCGGCGGTCACGATCCTGCCGGACGGACACCTGGGGAAGTGCGAACACGAGAGTGATACGGGATTTATCGGAAGTCTCCGGGAAGGCATAGTGAATAAGGAGGCCGCCGACGCGTATAAGTTGCGCCGGGATGAGATTCCGGCGTGTGAGCACTGCAGACACTATCCCGGATGCATCACGCCGAAAATCTGCGCGGACATCTCGGAGGGGTGCACCGAGCTTCGGCGCAGCATGGCAGATTTTGCCCTGAAATCCAAAATCATCAATACCTACAAAGCTTACCGGAGCAAAACTGAGGAGGAAAAGAATTGAGAATCAAAGAGGGGTACAAGCTGCAGAAGATTATGAATTCCTACGTCGCCGTGCCCGACGGCAGCGCGGAGGGACTCCTTAACGGCGTCATCCGGCTGAACGGGACCGCGGCGGAGATCTGGAAGGGCATAGAGAGCGGCCTTGACCGCGACGGTATCGTAAAGCTTATTCTCGAACAGTACACAGGAGCGGATGAGGCGGAGATCGGGCAGGACGTCGACCAGATCATCAGCCGCCTTTCTTCCGCCGGCCTTATCGAGGATTAAGATCAGACAGCATATCCTCCGTGTTTACAGGCACCCAGTGTCCCTCGATGCAGATCTCCGGGTTAATGCGGAGGATAGTGCCGTAAAGCTTTGCGCAAAGATCCTCCCTTCTTATTCCCGTAAAGAAATCATCTCCCGCGGAATCGCCCAGGAAGAGAGTCTTATC
>OMSM01000232.1 GCA_900313745.1 uncultured Lachnospiraceae bacterium | reverse complement strand
CTCGAAGTAGGGGAAGTAGGCGCTTCCGGACATGGAGCTGCGAAGCAGCAGCGAACAGATGCTGTTGAGTGTGTCCGCAGGGAGAATTCCCGCATCGTAGGAGCGGGCAAGGATCTGGAACAGCCTCTGGCGGAAGACCCTCTCCCGCGCGGCGAGATAGTTCACGTGGCTCATCACGGCCTCGTTCATCGTACCGCGCTTCACCGCGTACCAGAGGATCTGCAGCGCGAAATCATCCAGCGCCGTCAGGATCGCGGGATTGATCCGGATGAGCTGCCAGGCCTCGATGTAGAGAATGGGACTGCGGCAGCCGCGTCCGAACTGATCCCTCAGCATCTCCCAGGAGAGCGACGGGCGCTTCCTGTACTCCGGGGAGAGATACATTAACAGCCATGCGAGACGCCAGTTGGACGGATCCCTGCGCAGCTCCTGCTCCACGATTTCCGCCGCCTCCAGTGTGACCAGAGTGCCGTGCTCCTCCTCGGAGAGCGCACCGAGATAGCGCCTGTAGCACTCCTCCGCGGGCGTGAGCCCGCCGGGCCAGCTGCGGTCGAACTCCGAGAGCCTGTAGACAGCGTCGGAGATCTGTCCCGCGCTGATGTCCAGATGAATGCGGTAGAGGGAAGTCACCGGGTCATCCGGCCGCACTGCCATCATGCGCTCCACGAGGAGCCCGGTCTGGGAGAGCCACTCTCTCCCGTTCATCTTCCTGTCCCGGAAATCCTCGTAGTAGGACATCATCCTGTAGAGGATCTGGGCATACTCGAGATTGTCGTGATAGGCGGGGTCGGTTCCGGTCACGGCGGGAACGATCTCCACCGGTATGGTGATGTTGATCCAGGGGCCCTGGAAGATGATTCTGCCCAGGTTGACGCCGCCGTGCAGGGCATAGTAATCAACGTAATAGTGGAAGGCAAAGGTCGTGCCCTCGAAATCCCCGTCGGAGATCTCCGTCACCGTGGGATGGAGGAAATCTCCCTCGGTTCTAACGTGGATCGCGGTGTGCCCCCACCCGTTCTTCAGGATATGGAAATAGAACTCGCCGTATCCGGTCTCCCGTCCGGTGAGAACGGTGCGGACCTTCTCGACCTCCGCGGTGTAGCTCACCGCGGGCTTGAGTCCCGCGGCGATGAGGAATTCCTCCACGTTGCGGAAGTTGCCGGGAGAAGCGGAAAGCCCGCGGTAGAGGGAAAGCGCCTCCGCTTCCTGAGGTTTCGAGGGATCAAGTATGGAAGGAAATCCCTGGGTATAGAAGAGGCGTACCGCCTCCGCGAAATTCGTCTTTGCCAGGGCGGCGAAATGCTGGAGGTTCTCCACAGGCCCTTCCCTGGACTCGAGAGGCTTAACTGCGACAGTAACCAGGAAGGGAAGCTTGTACTCCCCCTGGTTGGACACGATGCGGAAATATCCCTCCACCGTATCCCCGGAGGAAAGCCCCGAGGCATCGAAGCGGTAGGCGACCTCGTCCGCGGAGCCGGCGAACTCCTTTGTAATGCAGTGCATCCGCACGGTGGAGGTGCCGACAAGCCCCTCCGAGACGTATCCTGCGGGGCCGTAAACCGTAAAGGAGCCCTCACCCGTCTCCCCCGGCGCGAGGGTCAGCTCGACTCTCGAGACAGAGAAGGTGAGAGGGCCTCCGATGATATGATATTCTTCACCCGCCATGCGGTCCGGAATGGTGCGGAAATGTCCCACGAAATGCCTCCAAAAAAGCAATATATAGAAAATTATACAGTAAAAATGTGGTTCATGCGAACATGAACCACATTTTCTGTGCATTAACAATGAGCCATGGCTGCTGTTCAGACCCATACAGAGATAAGCTTAAGAGGACTCGCGAAATCCGGATGTTCCCTGTATGCCGTTTACTGCTGTTCTCCTTTGGCAAGGCTCAGCATGATGCTGTTGCTTCTCTCGATGAACTTCGCCATTGCACTGCCGTCAAGAGGCGCGTTCTGTATGCGCGCGAGGTCGTAGAGCTGCTCGCTGATGAGTTTTGCGCTGTCCGCCTCCGGATTCTCCATGAGATATTTCACCAGCGGATGGTTCGCGTTGAGGACAAGGGTCTGTCCTTCCTCCCCGTATCCGCCGAGATCCATGCCGTTCGCCGCGTACATCTTCATCATGTCCTGCATCCGGCGGCTCTGCTCATCGACGGTCAGGATGGAGGCAATGCGCTTGTCCTTAAGCCTCTGGAGAATCACCTTCTGGCTGTCTTTGCCCACGGCCTTCCGGATAATCTCCTGAAGCTTCTCCCCTGCTGCCTTCAGCTCCTCCGCAGCCTTCTTCCCCGTGCGGCCCTTCAGCGCGTCCTGGATGTCGGCGTCAATGCGGGCGAAGCGGATTCCCTCGTTCTTCATCTCCAGCTGGGAGATGAAGGGCTGGTCAATGTTGTTGTTCAGGACGAAGGCCTGCATCCCGGCGGAGCGGAACATGGCGATGTACTGGCTCTGCTGCTTCTCGTCGGTCACATAGTAGATCGTGCGGTCGGCCTTCTCCTCCTCGTCCTCCGTCTCGACGGGATTGCCGTCCGCGTCGATGATCTCGGGCTTCTCCTCTTCCTTATTCTCTGCGGTCTCCCCGGACTCCTCGTCCTTCTTCTCTCCGCCTTCCTCTTCGCTCTCCTCATCCGCATGGCGGTTGATCTCGAGTGCGTCGGGCAGTGCAACATACTTGCCGTCGAGGTTCTTAAAGAGGATGTAATCCGTCATCTTTTCGCAGAACTTGTCGTCCCTCAGGCAGCCGTATTTGATGAAGGGGCTGATGTCATCCCAGTACTTCTCGTAGTTCTCCCTGTCGGTCTTGCACATGCCGGAGAGCTTCTCCGCAACCTTTCTCGTGATGTACTCGGAGATTTTGTTGACGAAACCGTCGTTCTGCAGCGCCGAGCGGGAGACGTTGAGCGGAAGGTCAGGGCAGTCGATAACGCCCTTTAAGAGCATGAGGAACTCCGGGATGACCTCCTTGATGTTGTCCGCGATGAACACCTGGTTGTTGTAGAGCTTGATCACGCCCTCGATGGACTCGTACTCGATGTTGATCTTCGGGAAGTAAAGGATGCCCTTCAGGTTGAAGGGGTAGTCCATGTTCAGATGGATCCAGAACAGCGGCTCCTTGTAGTCGTTGAACACCTTGCGGTAGAAGGCCTTGTACTCCTCGTCGGTGCAGTCCTTCGGGGTCTTCGTCCACAGCGGGTGCGGGTCGTTCATGAGCTCGGGCCTGCGGCGGATCTTGAGTTTTGGCTCCGCGCCCTCCTTCACATTGCCGTCCTTGTCCTTCTCCGCAGGGATCTCTTCGATGACCACGTCGGAGGGTACCCGCTCGGAGGCGTTGATCGTCCTGGTCTCGGAGGTGTCCTTCTCGGAGAGCCAGATTTCGGTCGGCATGAAGGAGCAGTATTTCTTAATAACCTCCGAAGCCCTGTAGTAGTTGGAGAACTCCACGCAGTCCTCGGTAAGGTGCAGCGTAACCGTGGTGCCGAAGCTGTCCCTTGACGAATCCTCCATGGTGTACTCGGAGCCGCCGTCGCAGGTCCAGTGAACCGCCTGTGCGCCGGGTTTATAGGAAAGCGTGCTGATCTCCACCAGGTCCGCCACCATGAACGCCGAGTAGAAGCCGAGGCCGAAGTGCCCGATGATCTGTTCGCTTCCCGCCTTGTCCTTGTACTTCTCCAGGAAATCCGCCGCTCCGGAGAAGGCGATGTTGTTGATGTACTCCCTCACCTCGTCTCCGGTCATTCCGATACCGTTGTCGGTGAAGGTCATCGTCCGCTCCTTCGGGTCCACGACGATGTCAATTTGCGGCTTATAGTCCTCAGGAAGGGAAAACTCGCCGATGACATCCAGCTTTTTCAGCTTGGTGATGGCGTCGCAGCCGTTGGAAACGAGCTCGCGCACGAAGATGTCGTGGTCGGAGTACAGCCACTTCTTGATAATCGGGAACATATTTTCACTGTTGATCGAAAGATTGCCTCTCTCACTCATTCCTAAATCCTCCATATCTCCCGGAACCGCCGGAAAACCGCTCTCCGTGGGTCCGGTTAATCCATAAATGCAAGTTTAGCCACCAAACCCGGCAAAGTCAACATAAAATTAGCACTCATTGAGAATGAGTGCTAATAATCTGCCGGAAAGTGCCGTTTTTCCGCGGATTCCGGAAATATTAAAAGATTATGAAGCAAAGCCGGGACCAGGTTCAGTCCTTCTTCTTAAAGATAAAGAGCTTGCTTAACACATAGTTGGTGATGATGACCACTGCCTGGCCGATGAGCTTGACCAGCATGGAATTCCAGCCGAGCTTCGTGTCCAGGCCCCAGATGATCGCATCCTCGAGAACGAGGGTGAAAACTCTCGCCGCGATGAAGCTTATGAACTCCCTCAGGTTCTGCCGGAAACTGCCCCATGGGCTCTTAAAGACAAGGAACTTGTTGGTGAGGAAGGTAAAGACGACGCAGAGCACCCAGTCGACGGAATTGGCGAAGACCGGATTCCATCCCATCACCCCCTCAAAGAGCCAGTAGAGGAAGATGCTGAGGAAGAAGGCGATGCCTCCCCAGATGAGGTAATTCATTCCCTCCTCATGCTTCCGGTAAATCGACCAGGCCAGATCCCAGAGTTTTTTCATTTCCGCTGAAAGTCCTTTCCGCTGCTTCCGCGCCGTCCGTCATAGTTGAAGGCGGAACGGCAGAGTATTATCAATAAACCTCCGGACATCACTCGTTTTCACAGAAATCGAAGAAGTTCACGCTTCCTGCGCCGCCCTCCTGCGTGATCTTTCCCCACACCTCCGCGTTTCTGTGGATATCGAGCTTCTCCGCAAAACTGTCGAACTGCCCGGAGAACACCTCGTCCCTTCTTTTCCGGATGATCTGCTCCCGGTTGAGCTCCGTCTCCAGCCGGTCATAATTGATGATGCACTTTAGCAGGAGATACTCGTTGGAGGTGGTGACCACCTCGCTTACCTCACCGCTCGACAGGGAGAACGCCGCCGCCTCGATCGCCGGCTCCGCCTCTCCGCGGCCGATAACCAGCGAGGAGACCGGTCTCTCGCTCATCTCCGCGACCAGCGAGCCAAAGCTCTCCCCGTCCATCACGCGCCGCCTTGCGGCCTGCACCCTTGCCTTCGCCCTGGCGTCCTCCGCCTCGGAGAGCCTGCCTCCCTCCCCGTCAATGCGGGAGACGGCGAGCACCTCGAGATGGACCTTCCTGGCCTCGTCGTCGCTGATCTCCGCGCTCACGCCTGCAGTGACCGACCTGTAAACCTTCTCCGCGAGCAGGTACTCCCTGTACATCCGGGAGAGAAGCTCAAAGTCCGCGCCGTCCACGCCGCTCTGCTCCCGGCTTGCGTAGAGCCAGGCGGTCGCCATGCTGTCGGCGGCGCTCTCCTCCTCCGGTTCCAGGCTGATGCCGTATTCTAGGGCCATAAGGTTCATCACCTTCACTCTGGAGAGCCTGGAGAGAGCCATCGCCCTTGTCTCATCCTCATAGTAGAGTTCGTCCGACCACAGGGCTTCGCTGATCTCGCTTCGGATGCTCTCCACGTAGATCAGCGTCTCGGGAAGGGAGGCGATGATGGTGCTGTCCCCGTTCCGGATAAGGAAGACCTCATCCTCCGGAAGCCCCGACGTAAACACGACGTCCCGTCCGGCACATCCTGCAAGAAGGAAAGCGCAGGCAGCCGCGGCCGCGGCAAGCAGCAGCATCCGCCTCAGTCTGTCAGTGAATCCGCTCATATTTTAGGAACCTGTAGGTCAGGTCAAAGTAGGTCTGCTCTTCGCTGTCCGCGGTGATCTGCCATTCCGGGTCCCTGTCGAGATCCGGGAAGTACGCGTCCGCCTCAAAGGCGCGGTCTATCTTCGTCACGTGGCAGACGTCGCAGTAAGGAAGCATCTGGCGGTAGATGCTCTCTCCCCCGATCACGTAGACATCCTCTGAGGCATACTCCGAGGCCGCCTTCAGGGCTTCCTCCACATTGCGGACGACAATCGCGTCCTTAACCTGATAACCGGGATTTCGGGACAGAATGATATTCACCCTCCTGTCCAGCGGATGGGCCATGGGGAAGGTCTCCAGCGTCTTCCTGCCGTAGATCACCACCTTGTCCAGCGTCTCCTGCCGGAACATCCTGTGGTCGGCAGGTATGCGGACCAGAAGCTGGCCCTTGTTGCCGATGGCCCAGTTGGCATCGGCCGCTACAATCATATTCATCGGAAATGCTCCTTTTTATTCATCCGCCGGCAGCATCCTCACCTGACAAGGAACCTGCGCCGTCAGATGGCAATGGGAATATCCTTAATCTGCTCCCCGGTCTCATAATTCTCCGCCCTGACGTCATTTCTGGTGAAGGCGTAGAAATCGTGAATGTCCGG
>OMSM01000229.1 GCA_900313745.1 uncultured Lachnospiraceae bacterium | reverse complement strand
GGTGATGCCCTCGTTGAAGTCGCCGGTGATCTTGGAGTTGATTTCGCGGATGTTCCTGTGGTAGCGGATCAGTTTTTTCTGGAAGAAAATCGTCACCACCGCCGCGATGGGCAGCAGAGCAATAATGTACATCGCCATCTTCGCATCAATGGTGAGCATGACGATGACAACGCTTATGATATAGGCCCCGTTCCAGACCGTGTCCATCAGATGCCAGGAGCATAGTGCGCCGATCCTGCCGGTGTCGCTCATCACGCGGGCATGGATATAGCCGACGTTGTTCTGGTTGAAATAGGAGAACGACAGGGTCTGGAGATGGTTGAAGGACGCGTTTCTTAAGTCCCTGCCCACCCAGAGCTCGATCTTGCTGCAGACAAAAGTGCTGTAATAATTGTCCCAGGTGTGGAAAACCAGCACTGCGGCATAGAGAATGACGAACACCACGATGGTGTCCAGGGTCTTCTCCGCGATGTAGTGGTTGATCACGTAGCGGTTAAACAGAGGATAGGCGGAATCCAGGAACGAGCTGATCGCTCCCAGGATGATCATGCCCACGATTTTGCCGCCGTAGGGCTTAATGAACGGCATCAGCGCCGGAATCCCGAAAAGCGGGAGGGAAACGTTTTTCTTCTCTTCTTCCATTATTATTCCTCCTCCGGCTTCTGCAGGTCGTAAATGCGCTTGTACTGGCCGTTCATGGCCAGAAGTTCCTCATGGGTCCCGCTCTCGGCGACGCGGCCGTGATCGAGGACGATAATGTTGTCCGCCTTCATTAGTGTAGTAATGCGGTGCGCGATCAGGATGACCGTGGAATCCCCGGTCTCCTTCTCCAGGGCGTGGCGGATTTTCGCGTCCGTCTCGGCGTCCACCGCGGAGAGCGAGTCGTCAAAGACCATGACGGCAGGCTGACGGATCAGCATCTGCGCGATGGCCGCGCGCTGCTTCTGTCCGCCGGAGAGGGTGACGCCGCGCTCTCCGACAAAGGTCTCATATCCTTTGGTGAACTTGCCGATCGTGTCGTCAAGCATTGCCATCTTTGCCGCGTGACGGATCTTGTCCATATTCACGCTATCCTGCGTGATGGCGATGTTCTCCGCCAGTGTGCGGGAGAACAGGTACGGCTCCTGGAGAACCATTCCGACGTTCTTCCGGATCCATTCCATGCGGATATCCGCGATATCCACTCCGCCGACAGTAATGCGTCCCTCATCCGGCTTAATATTGTACAGCCGGTCAAGAAGATACATCAGCGTCGATTTGCCCGAGCCCGTGCCTCCAAGAATGCCGACAGTACTCCCGGCCTTCACCGTGAAGCTGACGTCGTCGAGGACTTCCGGGCTCTTCTCCCCGTAAGAAAAACTCACATGGTCAAAAACAATATCCCTGTTCATCGGAGGCGTCTGCGCGCCGTCGCGGTCCTTCTCCACAGGGGAGTTCATGATGTAACGGATACGGTCGATGGAGATTCCCGCCTTGGAGAGCTCGGAAATAACACGTCCCAGCATGCGGACCGGCCAGGTCAGCATGGCGTTGTAGGAGACAAAGGCGATGAACTCGCCGGCGGTCATGGTGCTGTTCACGGCGAACCATGCGCCGAAAACTACGATCAGCATGACCTGAAGGCCCGAAAAGAGGTCACCGGTCGCCCAGAAGCGCGAGAGGATCTGCATCAGGTTTACCCAGGCGCCGACATACTTCCTGTTGTGGTTCTCGAAGCGCTCCCGTTCATACTTCTCTCTTCCGAAGGCGCGCACCACCCGGACGCCCGTGAGGTTCTCCTGGGCGATGGCGGAGAGCTGGCCCTCCATGATATCCACCTTCTGGAAGGACTCTCCTATCTTGGAATGGAAGAAGTAGGAGTACCCCATGATTACCGGGATGAACGCCGCCGAGACCAGGGCGAGCCTCCATTCAATGGAGACCATGAAATACATGGCGAGCACAATCAGCACGCTGATGCGGAAAAGGCTCGTCAGCTGGTCCGAGATGAAGGACCGGATCACGTCCACGCCCGAGGTGCAGCGCTGAATGATGTCACCGGTCTGATTCTCCCCGTGCCACGAGAAGGGAAGGTGGATGATGTGATCATAGAGCAGGTCCCTCATCCTCTTCACAAGGCTCTCCGCGCC
>OMSM01000353.1 GCA_900313745.1 uncultured Lachnospiraceae bacterium | reverse complement strand
TCCCACACAGGGCGGCTTCCCGCTTCCCTGTCGTCCACGTGAGCCATGCCGCCGGAGATAATTTCACTGACAAAGCTCCAGGTCTCCCCGGCGTCCTCGCTCTTATATAAATGGAGAGCCGTCGAGGTGAAGGTATTGGGGATGATGTTGCCCGCGCAGAGGATGGTGCCCTCCTTCAGCACCCCGCTGTCGCAGGGCATCTCGAAGAGATGCGGCTGGAAGCGGCAGCCGTAGCCAAGCTGCGTATCTCTCACCTCGGACTTCAGGCTCCAGCTCTTCGCGTCGTCCGTGCTCTCATAGATCGGAAACACCGGCTCGTCGTTGGTATAGCACTCGAACGTCGCGAGAATCGTCCCGTTTTTCTCCCCGTTATGCTCCAGGACGATTGCCCTGGGATACATTGATCCGGGCCTGCGCTCGTCCGGCTTCGGGCAGTAAACCGTGCTGCCCCAGCGCTTCTTGAGGAGAATATTGCTCTCCGGCTCCTTCGGGGAAAGAAACGCCCCGTTCGGTGCGAAAACAGTGTCGTGAACGCTGATGTTCTTCATTTCTTTCTTACTCCTTGCCTTACCCGGATGCCAGTTTCCGAACACAGGCACTGCCGGCCTGCCTGAAGAGTTTTGCCTGATCAGAGCTTAAGGTCGCCCTCCCTGATCCATCCTGCTTTTCGCAGTACTGCACCGATGAGCGGCGTGAGCACTGCGGGAATCACGAAGCAGATGAGAAGAAGCCCGACCCAGTCCGTGGCGGTCACGGCAGTTTTGACACCGCTGTCGATATCCGCCATCCAGCCGGTATAGACGCCGATCTGCCCGACCAGGCCGCAGGTGCCCATTCCCGACGCAACCGGTGCGCCGTTCTGCTTAAGCCGGAACAGACAGGTCGCGAGAGGGCCGGTGACCGCGCTGGTGAGAATCGGAGGAATCCAGATTTTCGGATTCTTCACGATGTTGCCCATCTGCAGCATGGACGTGCCGATTCCCTGGGAAAGCAGGCCGCCCCAGCCGTTCTCCTTGTAGGAGAGGAAGGCAAAACCGATCATCTGCGCGCAGCAGCCGGCAACCGCAGCGCCGCCCGCAAGCCCGGTAAGGCCGAGCGCCGCGCAGATCGCCGCCGAGGAGATCGGCAGGGTCAGCGCAATACCGACCACCACCGACACCACGATGCCCATAAGGAAAGGCTGCAGCTCCGTCGCCCACATGATGATCCGGCCCACACCGGAGGCCAGCGAGCCCAGGGCGGGTGCCAGGAGCGCCGATGCCCCGACGCCCAGGAGAATGGTCACGATCGGAGTGACCAGGATATCCACGCGGGTCTCCTTGGAGACCGCCTTGCCCGCTTCCGCGGCAAAGATCGCCACGAAAAGCACCGCGAGAGGGCCGCCGGCGCCGCCGAGTGCGTTGGCCGCCTGTCCTACGGCAGCCAGCGAGAACAGCACCAGCGGGGGAGCCTGCAGCGCGTAGCCGATGGCGACTGCCATGGCAGGGCCGCTCATCGCGGACGCGTACTGCCCGGCGTTCGTCAGAAATTCCAGCCCCGTGCGCGTGCCGAGGGTATTCAGGATGGTGCCGATTAACAGCGAGGCGAAAAGGCCCTGCGCCATGGCTCCCATCGCGTCGATTCCGTAGCGGCGCGCGCTGATAACGATATTCTTGCGCTGCATGAACTCCTTAACTTTGCTCAATATCCAGGCCTCCCAAACCGTTTTTCCTGTTCTTAAAAGTTAATCATCAATATTTCTCGAGAGAAGCGCAGATTCCGAGCATAACGTCCTCATCGATCTCTTCGAAATTCATGTAGGAAACCTCGCTGGGCAGCATGGCTTTATTCACAGCGAAATCCACCAGCGCGAACATGTAATCGCCCTCGTCCGGAAGTGCCACAACGTACATGTCTATCTCCGCGCCGCCCGCGTTGTCGTGAAGTTTTGCATAGTAATTGTTTCCGATTTTCTCGATCGTGTAATCGTCGATGATCTCGCCGACATCCCTCGAGCTCTCCACCATCGAA
The DNA here is from genome assembly GCA_900313745.1 of uncultured Lachnospiraceae bacterium. Lineage (GTDB taxonomy): Bacteria > Bacillota > Clostridia > Lachnospirales > Lachnospiraceae > CAG-791. The sequence continues at coordinate 583 of OMSM01000353.1, read as the reverse complement.
TTAATCGCGTCCTCTCCTGCTCCGGAGAAGCCGAACTCCCTGCCCTTCATGACCATGATCATCAGGCCTTCATCATCCTCGCCGAAGTAGTAATAGTAGATGTCACTGGTCGAAGCCAGTTCCCAGGTGTCAGGCATATAGAAGAAGTAATCATCCGCGATCTCCGACTTCTGCCAGTCCTCCGGAACAGTAAAAACTTCTTCCTGGCCGCCTTCTTCACCGCCCTCTTCGCCTCTGGCCTCGACGACCTGGTGCACGAAGCGCCCGAGGTGATCATGCAGCACGCCTGCCTCAACCTTCTGCGAGGGTACCGCGATCACCGCTACGGCGACGCCCAGTGCGACGGCGGCAAAGCCTCTAAGCAGCGCTAAGATTTTCCTGTTCATTTCTGTCTCCCTTCTCTTAAGGTGCTGTCCTTTTGGAACAGCGGTGTTAATAGATTCTTATTCTCATACCGCGATTTCTGCGGATGGACTTTTTATGACGTAAAGAATTCCTAATTCATTCCGAGATCCCTGCGGATGGACTCCTGGCGTCCCTTTGACGCGTCCGCCCACTTCGGCGCCCCGGTATAGAGCTTGTC
>OMSM01000239.1 GCA_900313745.1 uncultured Lachnospiraceae bacterium | reverse complement strand
TCCTCCATGACCCCGCTCTTCATCCGCTCGTAGGACTGGGCCTCCGTGGGCTTGTCCGCGAAGCCGAGGGTCTTGGGCTCGATGATTCTCGCCGCGCCGACGTTGCTGGTCATGATGATGATCGTATTCTTGAAATTCACCGTGTGTCCGTGGGAATCGGTGATCCGCCCGTCATCGAGGATCTGCAGCAGGATGTTGAACACGTCCTTGTGGGCCTTCTCGATCTCATCAAACAGGACGACGGAATAGGGGTGCCGCCTCACCTGCTCGGCAAGCTGGCCTCCCTCCTCGTAGCCCACATATCCGGGAGCGGAGCCGATCATTTTGGACACGGCGTACTGCTCCATATACTCGGACATGTCCACGCGGATCATGTCCTTGTCCGACCCGAACATCGCCTCCGCAAGAGCCTTGGAGAGCTCCGTCTTGCCGACGCCGGTGGGACCGAGGAACAGGAACGAACCGATGGGGCGGTTGGGATCCTGAAGGCCGACCCTGCCGCGGCGGATCGCTCTTGCCACCGCGCCGACGGCCTCCTCCTGGCCGATCACGCGCCGGTGCAGTATGCTCTCCAGGCGCGTAAGCCTCTCGGTCTCCTTCTCGGTGAGCTGGGTGACCGGCACCTTGGCCCACTCGGAGACGATGGCCGCCACGTCTTCCTCCGTGACCGTCAGAGCCTCGTTCTTCTCCCGGTCCGCCCTGGCTTTCTCCTTCCTGTCCAGGCGGCGGATCAGTTTTGCCTGCTCCTTCTTGAGCGAGCGGGCGGTATCAATGTCCCCGCCGCGCACCGCGTCCGCCATCCCGCGGTCCATCTCCGCGATCCTGTCCTCCAGCTCCCTCAGGTCGTCGCTGCCGGAGAGCGCCTTGAGCTTCACGCTTGCGCAGGCCTCATCGATGACGTCGATGGCCTTGTCGGGCAGGTTCCGGTCGTTGATATAGCGCACGGAGAGCGTCACTGCCTCATGAATTGCCTCCGCGGATACCCTGACCTGATGATGGTCCTCATACTTGTGTATGATCCCCAGGAGAATCTTCTCCGCCTCCTCCGGCGTCGGCTCCTCCACCGTAACCGGCTGGAACCTGCGCTCAAGGGCGGCATCCTTCTCCACGTAGCGGCGGTATTCGTTGATCGTCGTCGCGCCGATGATCTGCATCTCCCCGCGGGCTAGGGCGGGCTTCAGCATGTTGGAGGCGTCGATGGCCCCCTCCGCTCCGCCTGCCCCGATCAGGGTGTGAAGCTCGTCGAGGAACAGGATGACCTGGCCGTCCGCCGTGACCTCCTGGATCAGGCGCTTCATCCGCTCCTCGAACTCCCCGCGGTACTTGGTTCCCGCGATCATCCCCGAGAGGTCAAGAGTGAGCAGTCTCTTCTCCCGCACGGTCTCCGGGACATCACCCTGGGCGATGCGCTGGGCGAGTCCCTCGACGATCGCGGTCTTGCCCACGCCGGGTTCACCGATCAGGCAGGGATTGTTCTTGTTCCTGCGGCTTAAGATCCTGACCATGCGGCTGATCTCCTCGGAGCGTCCCACGACGGGATCCAGGCGTCCCTCCGCGGCAAGCCTGGTCAGGTCCCTGGAAAACTGGGAGAGCATGCTCTCACCCTGCTGCGCGGCCTGTCCCTGGGCGAGATCCTCCCTGTGTGCGGCCGGATCCTCTCCGATCGCCGCGAGTACTTCGAAGTAGACCTTTGCGGGATTGATCCCTACAGACTCCAGGAGCTTCAGAGCGACGTTCTCCCTCTCCAGGATGATGCCAAGGAGAAGATGCTCGGTGCCCACGGCCTCGCTGGAATAGCGCAGCGCCTGCTCCTCCGCTATGGAGAGCACCCTGCGGCATCTGGGGGAATAGCCGTTGCGGTCGAGGAGCGCAACGCGGCCTCCGCCGACATTGAGCTGCTTGATCAGCTCCGAGAGGCGCGCCTCGGTAAAGCCGTTCTCCAGGAGGATCCTGGACGCCGTTCCCTCCGACTCCCTGACCAGTCCCATGAGGAGATGCTCTGTGCCAATATAGTTCTGCTTCATGTCTTTCGCGGAGGCAGCGGCAAATTCCAGTGCCCGCTCCGCGTTCTCGGTGTATTGTCCTCTCATAAAACTCCTTGTCAGCTCCGGTAATCGTCACAGATCTGGTCAACCATGCGGTGAAGTTCCTCCCTGGTAACACCTCTGCAGACCGCCTCGGCGAGGATAACCCTGAGGTTCTTGTCCGCGACGGCGCGCGCCTTCAGCGCGTCCGCATCGACAGCAACCATTGCGCCGTGGCGCCGGTCGACCTTGACAAACCCCTCCTGCCTCAGCAGCGAGTAAGCCTTGTTCACCGTGTGCATGTTGATTCCGATATCGTCCGCCATCTGACGCACGGAGGGAAGGATCTCCCCCTCCCGGATCACAGAGGTGGCGATTCCGAGGATTATCTGGTTGCGGAGCTGCTGATACAGCGCCTCATCACTGTTGAAATCAATCTCGATAATCATGCCCTCTCCTTGCCGGCTGTGAAAAGAAGCAGCCGTTTGTTATATCTATTCTATAACAAACGGCCGCACAGTCAACATGATTAATCTGTCTGCCTCCGGAGAGGCTGTTCCCTGCCCGGGATGCCCGCGCCGGGATTCCGCATCCGCAGTCCGTCCGCGGAAGGATGCTCCTTATTTCCCGTCAACATCCATGAACTGGAACTCCTCGTCCACGTCGGCAAAATTCTGCGCCGCCCTGCGGACCTGATGTGCCTCGTTTCTCACAGCGCCTTCCGCAGTTCTCACGGCGCCCTGAGCCGCACGCACGTCTCTCCTGACCTCGGCTGCACCCTCACGGACGGGGTTCTGTGCCGGCCTTGCCGCGCCTTCCGCACCCTCATGAGGCCTCTGCGGCGCTCCTGCTCCTTCTGCCGGCCTGCGCCTCATCTCACCCTCAGGCCTGGGCTGGCGGACGCGGACGTCACCGTCCTGTCCCTGAGGTGCGCGCTGTCTCGCCTGGGCATCCGCAGCCTGAGGCCTTGCCTGGCCCTGGCCTGCCGGAGATGCAGGTCTCTTAGGCGCGCCTTCCGCGTGCTGCTGCTCGGCGGGTTTCCTTGTAGGATATGCGGAGCGCTGCGCTCCCTCCCTGCTGTTCCTTGCCGCGCCGCCCTCCTGGGACCTTCCGCGGATGCCGATGCCCGTGCCTTCCTTCTTTGCTCCGGTCTCGGGACGTCTCCTCTGCTGGCCCTGGCGGATCTTCATAAGATCAACCTCGTCGCCCTCGGTGCGGTTCCTGCGCATCTGGATGAACATCAGCACAAGGCCCGCGATTGCCGCGATAAGCGCGACGCCGAAGATTATTGCGAGAGTGCGCATGCTGCCCGCCTTGCCCTGGGCCTCGATCGCCGCGTCCTGTGCTTCCTGGATCGCCTTGTTGATGTCGGAGATCTTCTTTCTGGTATTGGACTGGTTGTCATAGAGATACCAGGTGTCCTGGCCGCTCTCATCCGCGGTGTACACCGCCTGGTACTGAGGGCGCTCGGTTCCGGCGCTGTCCGAAGGAGCTGCCGGAACTACCTCGGTCATCTGCTGCAGGGGCTCGCCGATGGAAATGTAGTCGTAACGGATAAATCCGGTCATCTGCTGAGGAGTGTTGGTGCTGTAGAACTGGTACCACACATCTCCGGAGCTGTCCTTCGCCTGGCCGATCAGCACGAGAGTCGTTCCCGCGGTGAGGGTCCCGAGCTTGCCGTAGTCCGTTCCGGCGCCGCTGCGGATGTTCACATCGCTGGTCACCGTCGCATTGGTGGGGGTCATGGAAGCGGCATATCCGTCGCCCATTGCCGAAGGGACATCGGACCCCGTGTTCCCGGTCTCACCGGTACCGCTCGCGGGAGTTTCCTCGGTGATGGTGATCAGATCCGAGCGGACATACCCGGTCTGGCCGCCGCTGGTGGTGATCTGGTACCAGGTCTCTCCGGCATCGTTCGTCACCGCCTCACCAAGGGTGACGCTGGTGCCGTTCGTCAGAGAACCGATTGCGCTTGAATTCACCGTCGCCTGCTGACGGATGTTGATGTTGCCGTTGGCCGTACCTGTAGCCGCCGACGCGACCATCGAAGACAGTCCGACCAGGCCCGCAAGCGCGAAGACCGCCGCCATATTTCTGGCAGCCCTTCCAAAGTCCCGAATTCTCATAATTGAATCTCCTCTGCAGCTTTTTTCAAACTCCGCCCTGTTCAGCCGATCTCATCCAGGGCTTTCCCTATGTCATGACGCATGTACTTGTTGTCAAAACTTACCCAGCCGGCGGCCTCATATGCCTTCGCCCTGGCCTCCTTCAGCGTCGCGCCCAGGGCGGTCACCCCGAGCACCCGGCCTCCGTTCGTCAGAATCTCACCGCCGGGGCCTGTCTTCGTTCCCGCGTGGAAGCAGAAATAATCCTGCTTTCCGTGAAAACTCTCCAGGCCGGTTATGACTTTCCCCTTCTCATAGCTGACCGGATATCCCTCCGAGGCCAGTACCACGCAGACCGCGGCATTATCGGCAAACTTCAGGTCTATCCTGTCCAGCGTGCCGTCGATGCAGGCATCCATCACATCCAGGATATCTGTCTCCATCCGCGGAAGAACCACCTGTGTCTCAGGGTCGCCAAACCTAGTATTATATTCTACCACTTTTGGCCCGTTTTGCGTCATCATCAGACCAAAATACAGCACTCCTTTGAACGGCCTTCCCTCGGCAGCCATAGCGTCCACGGTTTTCTGGTAGATCAGATCCCTGCACGCCCTGTCCACTTCCTCCGTGTAGAAGGGGCTGGGAGAGAATGTGCCCATTCCGCCGGTGTTGAGGCCGGTATCCCCGTCGCCTGCCCTCTTGTGATCCTGGGCAGAGCTCATAAGAGCGAGATGCTTCCCGTCAACGAAGGCAAGGACGGAGACTTCCCTTCCGGTCATAAACTCCTCGATGACCATTTTGCTCCCTGCTTCGCCGAATTTGCGGTCGCTCATGATCTCCTTTACGCCTGCGGCCGCTTCCTCATAGCTTCCGCAGATCAGCACGCCCTTGCCCAGCGCAAGCCCGTCGGCCTTTAACACGATCGGGAAACTGCAGCTCTCCAGATAGCGGAGGGCCTCATCCGGATCCGTGAAGATCTCGTACGCAGCGGTGGGAATGCCGTACTTCTTCATGAGGTTCTTGGAAAAGGCCTTGCTTCCCTCGATCACCGCGGCGTTCTTCCTGGTGCCGAAGACCCGGAGTCCCTTCTCCTCCATATAGTCGACTATGCCCGCGCACAGCGGATCATCCTGCGAACATACGACGAGATCAATTTCGTTCTCCAGCGCGAACGCGGACAGCGCCTCAAAGTCCATGACGCCGATGGGGACGCACTCCGCGATCTCCGCGATTCCCGCGTTGCCCGGTGCACAGTAGAGCCTGCCGCACCTGGGGCTTTTCGCGATTGCCGATGCGATCGCATGCTCTCTTCCGCCGCCGCCGACAAGTAATATCTTCATTCAAACCTCCCATCAGGCAGAAACCGCGAATGCGCTTCTGCCGGATACGGCGCCGTAGCGCCGGGTAAATCCGCCTGTTTACGCCATCCTTACCTGGCCGTCCTCCACCTTGAGCCGTCCGCCGGCAATCAAGGCAACAGCCTCGGGCAGAATCTTCCACTCCGCCTGTTCCATCACCCTTCTCTGCAGTATCTCCGGGGTATCGCCGGGCTCCACCCCTACCGCCTTCTGCAGGATGATCGGCCCGGAGTCCATGCCCTCGTCGACGAAGTGCACCGTGGCTCCCGTGATCTTCACTCCGCGCTTCAGCGCGGCCTCATGCACCTTCAGCCCGTAGTAGCCCACCCCGCAGAAGGAAGGGATGAGTGAGGGATGGATATTGATGATCCTGTTCGGAAAAGCCCGGATCATTTCCGGAGGAATTGCCACAAGGAAACCCGCAAGAACCACAAGATCGGGTTCCGCTTCCTTTACTCCCCTAAGAAGCGCCTCGTTGAACTCCGCTCTCGACGCATAGCTTTTCGGACTGATGCAGATTCCCTCAATCCCGGCATCCTTTGCCCTGGTGAGTGCGTATGCCCCGGGGTTGTTGGCGATAACCCTGCGGATCGCGACGTCTTTAAGCGTACCGTCCGCGATGCGGTCGATGATGCTCTGGAGATTCGTGCCCCCGCCGGAGACACAGACCACAAGATTCAGCATATGTCCACACCCTTCCCGCCGGAAACGACCTCACCGATGATATATCCCTTCTCTCCGGCCTCCTCTATCGCGAGAAGAGTCTTCTCCGCGTCTTCGGGGCGCACCGCCATGCACATTCCTATGCCCATGTTGAAGGTATTGTACATCATGTGTTCATCAATCTGCCCCTTCTCCTGCATGAGCCTGAAGATGGGCGGGACAGGGTAGCTGTCCTTCCTCACCGACGCGCGCGCGCCTTCGGGAAGCATGCGGGGGATGTTCTCGTAAAAACCGCCTCCGGTGATGTGGGAGCAGCCCCTGATCTTTACGCCTGCCTCCCTTATTGCGCGGAGCATCCGCACATAGATCTTCGTGGGGGTGAGGAGAGTTTCTCCAAGCGTCGCGCCGAGCTCGGGATAATAGGCGGCCAGGTTTTCCTCGTTTACATCAAAGATCTTCCTCACCAGGGAGAATCCGTTGGAGTGCACGCCGGAGGACGCCGCGCCGATGAGGATATCCCCTGGCTGTATGTCCTTTCCGGTAATCATGTCCTTCTCGTCGACGACGCCGACGGAGAAGCCCGCGAGATCATATTCGTCCTCGGGCATCAGTCCGGGGTGCTCCGCGGTCTCACCGCCGATCAGGGCTGAATCCGCCATTTTGCAGCCCTCGGCGACACCCTTTACGATCTCTGCGATCTTCTCGGGAATATTGCGCCCGCAGGCGATATAGTCCAGGAAAAACAGCGGCTCGCCTCCCGCACAGGCGACGTCGTTCACGCACATTGCGACGCAGTCGATGCCCACCGTGTCATGCTTGTCCATGAGGAACGCAAGCTTGATCTTCGTCCCCACGCCGTCGGTTCCGGAGAGCAGGCAGGGCTTCTCCATCCCCTTGATCTTCTCCAGGGAGAAGGCACCGGAGAATCCGCCGATGCCGCCGAGAACCTCGGGGCGCATGGTCTCCTTCACATACTGCTTCATCAGTTCAACGGAGCGGTAGCCAGCTTCGATATCCACCCCGGCGCTCTTGTAATCCAACATAACTTGCCCTTTCTTCCGGCCTTTTCCGGTGAATTCCGGCATCAGCCGCCATATTTCTCCCATCCGGACTCCTGCAGCTTCCGGTCCTTGGCCGCGACGCCGTCCGCCATCTCCGCACTGTATTCCTTGAGCGCCTTGTGGAGCCCGTCATCGGAAACCGCGAGGATCTTTAACGCAAGCAGGGCCGCATTTGCGCCTCCCCCGATCGCCACCGTGGCCACCGGGATTCCCGAGGGCATCTGGACGATAGAGTAGAGGGAATCTCTGCCTCCCAGGCTTGTGGTATGCATAGGTATCCCGATGACCGGCATGGGAAACAGCGCGGCGCACATGCCCGGAAGGTGGGCAGCCATTCCTGCTCCGGCGATGATTACGCGGATTCCTCTGTCCTCCGCGCCCTTCGCCCACTCAAAGAAGATATCGGGCTCTCGGTGCGCGGAAATGATGCGCATCTCATAATCCACACCAAACCTGTCGAGAACCGCCGCCGCCTTGCTCATTACCGGCATGTCGGAATCCGACCCCATTACGATACCAACCTTCGGCATATTGCTCCTTTCCTAAAGCGTTCCAAGATAAACCACAACAGCGCCGAGCACAATCACCAGGCCGTTAAGCAGCATTCCTATCCTCGCGTGGGAGGCGTAGGTGTCCGGATCCTGTCTTCCCAGGACGGCCAGGACAAATCCCGCCAGCGCAAGCACGAGGCTCACGAAGAAACCGGCCCCTACGCTGACCGTTGCCTGCCCTCCCGCGCGGTAAGCCGCTGCAAGGCCTGCCGCCGCCGAGACAAAGGTAACCGCGCCGATACAGTCGGAGATCAGGGATTTTAAGGAGTACTTCTTGCTCGTAAAGAGCTTCCTGCCTCTCTTCGCCTTGTCCGCGCTGGCAAGGCTCGGCCTCTCCAGCTCCCTCCGGCGTCCTCCCGGCTTTCTGACTGTCGCCATTACCTCGCCCCGTACTCCTCGTAATACCTGTCGAGCTTAAGTCCCATCTCCGGCGTGATTAAGAGCTGTCCGTTCACCGGATGCGCGCTGAGATACTCCCTGACTTCCGCCATGTTGACAATAGCTCCGGTCCTAAAGCCGTATTTCGACTCTATGTCCGAGAGCGCGCTCTTCTCCGTATCGATTCCCTTCTCCATCCTGTCGAGGGAAACCATAAGCCCAAGGATTTCCACGTCCGCCTGGGCCCGGAGGATCGGCACCGTCTCCGCCATCGACGCTCCGGAAGTCGTCACGTCCTCGATGATCACCACCCTGTCGCCGGGGTTAAGTTTTGCCCCGAGAAGAATGCCCGCATCGCCGTGATCCTTGACCTCCTTGCGGTTGGAGCAGTAGCGGATCTCCTTCCCGTAGAGGCGGTACAGCGCCGTCACCGCGGCGACGCTCAGCGGAATGCCCTTGTATGCCGGTCCGAAGAGCACGTCAAAATCCGTGCCGTACCGCTCCGCGATCGCCCTCGCGTAGAACTCACCGAGCTTCATGAGCTGCCCGCCGGTCTGGTAGAGTCCGGCGTTCATGAAGAAGGGAGACTTCCTTCCGCTCTTTAAGGTGAATTCGCCGAAGCGCAGCACCTGGCTCTCCACCATGAATTCAATAAACTCTTTTTTGTAAGCTTCCATAAGCCCTCCAGCCGGCCGGGTATCAGACCGGAAGCCCGGCCTTCTCCATCGCCGAGCGGATATCCGCGATCATATCCTTCACCGCCGCGCGCGATGCCTCGGCAAAACGCTCCGCGCCGAAGCGGGAATAAGCTTCGCTCTTATAGGCCGCGATAATTCCGCGGGAGGAATTGACGATCGCTCCAAGGCCGTCCTCGTTGAAGAAATTCACGAGGTCCTCTGCCTTGCCCCCCTGGGCGCCGTAACCGGGCACCAGGATGTAGGCGTGCTTCATCCGCTTTCTCAATTCCCTGCCCTGCTCGGGGTAGGTTGCGCCGACCACGGCACCCAC
>OMSM01000225.1 GCA_900313745.1 uncultured Lachnospiraceae bacterium | reverse complement strand
GGGTCATTCACATCGCATCCCTCCCAGCTCCGGTTGGGCATCCAGAAATCGATGACCATACCTGCCTGTCCCGGATAAAACTTCTCAAAGATGTCCCTGTAGAGCAGCGACTCCTTGGTGAAGGGTCTCGCAAAGTCATATTTCCGGATCCCTTCTTCGTATTCCCCGTCCGTGTACCTGCTCTCCGCAAACTCTGCCAGGTCATCCTTTAAGGAGTGCCCCACCGCATCGGAGAACGCCGCCTTTTCGCGCCAGAGAATGCTCTCCGGGATAAGCGCATCCTTCTCAAAAGCGTGCCGGAGCAGATACTTTCCCTTGCCGTACCGGTTCAGTTTTTTCTCCGGGTCGACAGCCATGCAGTACTCCACGAAGGAGAGATCGCCGAAGGGCACTCTCGCCTCCAGCGAATTGACGCTGATGCACCGGTCCGCCCTTAACACGTCATACATGTGCAGCTCGCGGATGCGCTTCTCTGCCTCCTTCTGGAACGCCTCCGCATCGGGAGCGAAATCCGTGTACTTGTAGCCGAAAATCTCGTCCGATATTTCCCCGGTCATGATTACCCGGAGATCCGACTGCTCATGGATGGCTCTGCAGACAAGATACATTCCGACCGAGGCACGGATCGTCGTGATATCATAGGTTCCCAGCGCTTCAATCACGGTTTCCAGCGCGTCCAGCACATCTTTCTTTGTGATTATTACCTCGTGGTGGTTCGAGTGGATGTAGTCCGCAACCTGCCTCGCATACTTAAGGTCTATCGCGTCGACATCCATGCCGATCGCCCAGGTTTCCAGCGGCTTCTCCATAAGGCTCGCGGCAATCCCGCACACCAGGGAGGAATCGAGTCCTCCCGAGAGAAGGAAGCCTACCGGCGTATCCGAGTCAAGGCGCTTCTTCACTCCCGCGATCAGGCGGTCATGGATCTGGCAGGCTGTCTCGTCCATGCTGTCCCGGCTGTACTCCCCGACCTCGGACATATCGCGGTATTTAATGAATTCCCCGTCCTTAAAGTAGTGTCCCGGCGGGAACGGCATGATCTTTCCTGCAAGCTCCGTCAGCATTTTGGGCTCCGAGGCGAAAACATAAGTCCCGTCCTCCGTTCTCCCATAATAGAGAGGCCGGATCCCGATGGGATCTCTCGCGGCGAGGAAGGAGCCGGTCTCCGCGTCGAAGAAAATCATCGCGAATTCCGCGTCCAGCATTCCGAACATCTCCGTGCCGTATTCCCTGTAGAGCGCGGGAAGGATCTCACAGTCCGAATCACTGAGAAACCGGTACCCCTTCTCCTCCAGACTGCGCTTCATCGGGCGGAAACCGTAAATCTCGCCGTTGCATACCAGAGCTGTCCGTATTCCCCGGCCGGAAGGATCCACGACCCTTCCGGCCTTCGTCCATTGTTCCGAGGTATCATCCCCCGGGCCGGCAGGGGAAAGGTCCGCAAAAGAAACCGTTTCCTTCTCCCCGAACAGGAACGGCTGCATGCCCTCCTCCGTGAGGCCCATGATGGAAAGCCGGTTGAACCCAAGCCAGCCGGCTCCGATATCCAGAAGCCTGCTGCCGTCCGGTCCGCGGGAGCGCGTCTTTAAGAGGGCATTCCGCAGCGCCTGTTCATCGGCACCCTTTCCGCAATAGCCTAGAATGGAACACATGACATACCTCCGTCCGAGCAGATGGCCGGTCCCGCTTCCCTCCGTTTTATCAGTCACCGAAGGGGCTGCGGTTCCCGGATAACGACAAAGGCGCCCTGGACGAATGTCCAAGACGCCTTTGTCTTTTCGATGCTTAACTTTAGCCTATCCGGCTTTTGCTGTCAAGTTTTTGCATCCAAAAATACTTGTATACAATTAGGTGCAATCCGCGGAATCAAGCTTCATCCTGAAACAGCGCGGTCGAGTAATACCGGTCGCCGCTGTCGGGAAGCAGTGCGACAATTGTCTTTCCCTTGTTCTCCGGTCTCTTCGCCAGCTCAATCGCAGCATATAAGGATGCTCCGGAGGAGATGCCCACAGAGATGCCCTCCTTCTTTGCGAGGAGTTTTGCCGTCGCGAAGGCATCCTCATTCTGTACGGGGAAAACTTCATCATATACGGAGGTATTGAGCACTTCCGGGACAAAGCCCGCACCGATGCCCTGGATCTTGTGAGCTCCGCCGTGCCCCTCGGAGAGGACGGGCGAGGAGGCAGGTTCCACCGCAACGACCTTTACCGCCGGATTCTGCTCCTTCAGGTACTCCCCGGTGCCGGTCACCGTTCCGCCGGTGCCCACGCCGGCGACAAAAATATCCACTGCGCCGTCCGTGTCCTTCCAGATCTCGGGACCGGTGGTCGCCTTGTGCACCGCGGGGTTGGCCGGATTGACGAACTGCCCGGGAATAAAGCTGTTCTCCAGCTCCTTCGCGAGCTCCTCCGCGCGGGCAATGGCTCCGGACATTCCCTTAGCTCCCTCGGTGAGAACAATCTCCGCGCCGTAGGCCTTGAGGATATTCCTGCGCTCCACGCTCATGGTTTCGGGCATCGTGAGGATAATTCTGTAGCCCTTGGCCGCAGCGATCGCCGCAAGGCCGATGCCGGTGTTGCCGGAAGTGGGCTCAATAATCACGGAACCCGGCTTTAAGAGGCCTTTCGCCTCCGCATCCTCGATCATCGCCTTCGCGATGCGGTCCTTGACGCTTCCCGCCGGATTGAAATACTCGAGCTTAAGCAGCACCCTCGCCTCAAGCTCAAGCTTCTTCTCGAGGTTTACCGGCTCGACGAGCGGTGTGTTCCCGATGAGTCCCAATGTCCCCTGATAAATGTTTGCCATAATGATTTCCTCCCCTTCCCTTCGGATTGTCCTGCAGGTGATTTTCGTTCAATATATACCTATTAACCTACTATGTCAATAGGTTAATTGTTTTCGCCGCATGCTAAGTATATACCTTTTTCATCCGGGGCATCCAGCACGCGCACCGGCCGTCCCAGAAGGAAATACGCC
>OMSM01000222.1 GCA_900313745.1 uncultured Lachnospiraceae bacterium | reverse complement strand
GCGAGAAGCAGCCAGAATTTCTCCGCAAAACTCAACATGAGCTCCTCGGTATTCGAAAAGCTTGATCCCTCGATGACCACGGAGTTCACCGGATATACCTCGCTTGAGGAGGAGACGGAGATCGCCGCGGCCGCGGATTCCGAAGGCCTGAAGGAGAGCCTAGCCGAGGGCGAGGAGGGAACCATCGTCACGGCCAGGACACCGTTCTATGCGACAATGGGCGGCCAGAAGGGCGATATCGGAACGATCACGACGAAGAGCGGCGAATTCGAGGTTATGGAAGCGGTTAAACTTCCCGGCGGCAGGACAGGCCATGTGGGGAAAGTCCTCCGCGGCCATGTGAGCACCGGCCAGAAGGCAGTACTTTCCGTGGACAGGGCGGCCCGCGCGAAGACCTGCAGGAACCACTCGGCGACACATCTTCTCCACAGCGCTTTAAGGCAGGTGCTTGGTGATCATGTCGAGCAGGCCGGATCCTACCAGGACACGGAGAGAACCCGCTTCGACTTCTCCCACGGCGAAGCCATGACCGGAGAGGAGATCCGCAGAGTCGAGGAGATCGTCAACGAGAAGATCGCGGACAACCTTAAGGTCAGCACCGAGGTCATGGGCATCGACGAGGCGAAGAAGAGCGGAGCAATGGCCCTCTTCGGCGAGAAGTACGGCAGCGAGGTGCGAGTGGTTTCCATGGGCGGCTTCTCCAAAGAACTCTGCGGCGGAACGCACGTCGGCACCACCGGGGAGATCATGAGTTTCCGCATCCTCTCCGAGAGCGGCATCGCCGCCGGGACGAGAAGGATTGAGGCGATCACCGGAACGAATGTGACCGAGTACCTCAATAATCTCGAGGAGAAGCTCGAGGAGGCGGCAAGGCTCGTGAAGTCGACTCCCGCTGACCTTATCGAGCGCCTGGAGAAGATGAACGCGGAGATAAAGGAGTTAAGGAGCGAGAACGAGTCCTTAAAGAGCAAGGCGGCTCACGACGCGCTGGGCTCCGTCCTTGACAGCAGGATTGAAGTGAAGGGTGTTCCCTTCATCGCGGTCTCTGTTCCCGGCGTGGACATGACAGGACTGCGTGAGCTTGGCGACGAGCTGAAGAACAAGATCGGAGACGGCGTAGTTGTCCTTGCTTCCGACAAGGACGGAAAGGTCAACCTCATCGTCATGGCCGGTGAGAAAGCACTGGCGAAGGGCGCGCACGCAGGAAATCTGATCAAGTCGCTCGCCTCCATGGTCGGCGGCGGTGGCGGCGGCAAGCCGGGGATGGCCCAGGCGGGCGGGAAGAATCCCGCGGGCATTCCTGACCTCATCAAGGCGGCGCCGGAAGCACTTGCATCGCAGATCAGGGATTAAATATCCTTGACATATGGCAGGTGTGTGCTATTATATTTTTTGTGTGTCAGAAAGACTGCACATAATTAACCCGATCAGTCATCTGAAGGGACTGAAGGGAGGGTGAGCAGATGTCGAGCGTAATCGTAAAAGAGAATGAGTCTCTGGACAGCGCGCTGCGTCGCTTCAAGAGAAGCTGCGCGAAGGCGGGTATCCAGCAGGAAATCCGCAAGAGAGAGCATTACGAGAAGCCCAGTGTCAGACGCAAGAAGAAGTCTGAAGCGGCAAGAAAGCGCAAGTATAACTGATTCAGTGCCATTAACAAAAGCCCTTGGTTCAGATCAAGGGCTTTTGCTTTGCTCATGCTTAAGCGTCCCGGGACAGATGAAGAAGAGCTTTGTCGAGAGAGAATATACGGTACGAACGAATAAGGTCGATGCCCCGCTTTTGTTTGCCTTTCTCACCGATCTTCACAGGAGCGAGTTCGGGGAGGACAACCGGGATCTTGTCGAGGCTGTGATCCGCCTAAGGCCTGACGCTGTGCTGATCGGCGGCGACATGCTTGTCGTTTCCGACGCATATAAGGAACTGAAGTCCGGGGCAAAGGGCGGCGGCTGGTACCGGAACGCCGTGAGGCTCACCCGGGCGCTGTCCGGCAGTTTCCCGGTGTATTTCGCCCCCGGAAATCATGAGAGCCAGATCATTACTCCGCGGGATGAGGAGTCTGAACTGGTCTTCGCCGAAGCCGGAAAAGAACTTGCGGGAGCGCTGTCGGAAGCCGGGGCGGAGCTGCTCGTTGACAGCCATGGGAGTTTTTCCCCGCAGGGCGGAGGAAAGGCGGAGATATACGGATTTGACATTGACGGGGATTATTACCGCAAGTTCCGGTACGCACGCTTCGGCGAGGACTACGTGAGGGAGCATCTTGGCAGTCCGGACGGGAGAGTTTTTACGATAGTACTTTCCCACCACCCGAGATACTCCGACGCGGTAGCCTCCTGGGGAGCGGACCTTATTCTTTCCGGGCACCTGCACGGCGGTGTGATGCGCCTTCCCGGCGTGGGCGGAGTGCTTTCGCCGGATCCTGAGTTTTTCCCGAGGTACAGCGACGGGCTGTACAGGCTTAAGGGACGGGAGGGAAAGGACTGTACGCTTATCGTCAGCTGCGGCCTCGGAGGGCACACGGTTCCCTTCAGGATCAACAATCCTCCGGAGCTCTCGGTCATCCGCGTAATTCCCGAAAATTAGCAGAATCAGAAAAGGAAAATCTATGGCTATTCCCGTGAAGCTTCAGGTCTTCGAGGGGCCTCTGGACCTGCTGCTGCACCTGATCACCATCAACAAGATTGATATTTACGATATCCCTATCGCCGATATAACGGACCAGTACCTCGAGTATATCCGCGACATGGATATGGAGGATATGAATACCGCCAGCGAATTCCTGGTCATGGCCGCCACGCTGATCGACATCAAGTGCCGGATGCTCCTTCCCAGGGAAGTCAACGAGGAGGGAGAGGAGGAGGATCCCAGGGAAGAACTGGTGGAGAAGCTCCTCGAGTACAAGATGTACAAGACCATGTCCTTCGCGCTTAAGGACAGGGCAGGTGAAGCTTCCCTGCAGGTGTTCCGCAGGAAGAACCTGCCGAGGGAGGTTGCGGAATACGAAGCGCCGATCGATTATAAGGCACTTATCGGCGACAACACCCTTCAGACGCTTAATGCGCTTTTCCAGGAGGTCCTCCGCCGGAAGAAAGACAGGGTGGATCCGGTCAGGAGCTCATTCGGGCGCATTGAGAAGGAAGAGGTGGATATCGGTGCGAGGACACTTCATATAAGAAATGTCCTGAAGGCACAGCACTTCACTGATTTCACCTCGCTCCTTGAGCACGCGGAGAGCAGGGCGGAGGTGATTGTCACCTTCCTCGTGGTGCTTGAGATGATGAGGACAGGCGAGGTAACGCTCCGGCAGGAGGAGCTTTTCGGGAGCATTTCCCTCGAGTACCACGAAGGAGCGGAGACGGAGTTCGATCTCTCCGACATCGGGGGAGAGGAGTAATCCGCGGGGCCGCACGGTCCCAAAAGTTATAAAGGCGAAGAGTGTAAGCGGCCAAGTGCCGCGGAGGCAGTGTGAATAATCGCGCAGTTGAAACAAATGAACAGCAGAGCGAGCTGATTATCCGGGAGGGGGAGGTCATCGGACAGACCTCGGGCGGGGAGATGCTTCCGGATAAGGAGGAGAATACTGCGGTTCCGGATGCCGCCGGGGAAAACGCAGAATCCGCTTCCGGGGAGAATGCGGAGCCATCTTCCGGTGAGAACGCGGAGGAAGAGGCGGAGCTTACCGATTCCGGCATTGACGCCGCGATCGAGGCCATCCTGTTCACCATGGGGGAGTCGGTGGAGATCGCGGATATCGCAAAGGCGCTTGATGTCCCCGCTAACAGGGTGGAGGAGTCTGCAGAGAGGCTCCTGGCCCGCTATTCCGGTGAGGAATACGGGATCAAGCTTGTCCGGCTGGAGAATGCGCTTCAACTGTGCACCAAGCCGGATATGTACGGAATACTGATAAAAATCGCCCAGACCCCGAAGAAGCTCAAGCTCTCCGATTCCGTGCTGGAGACGCTGTCCATCATAGCGTACAAGCAGCCGGTAACGAAGTCGGACATTGAGTCCATAAGGGGAGTGAACAGCGATTTCGCCGTCGACAGGCTCCTGAGCTACGGGCTCATCGCCGAGCTCGGAAGAAAGGAAGCCCCGGGAAGGCCGATTCTCTTCGGGACGACGGAGCAGTTCCTTCGCTCGTTCGGAGTAAGATCCGTAGAGGATCTTCCCATGCTCTCCCCCGTGGAGATCGAGGAGTTCAAAACGGAAGCGGAGCAGGAGGTAAACACCAGGCTCGGTATCTGATAATCCATATGTTGTATACAAGGAAACGGGACAGTACTTCTTATTGTATCTGCCCGTTTCTTTTGCGTTAAAAATGTATCAGGATAATCTGTACATTGAAAAAAAACATGCTATACTCTAAAAAGCGCGATTACGGAATAAACTTAGTAAATTCCGTTTACATCAATTCATATTATGATGGAGGTCTGGAATATGAACAGTTCTGCAAAAGCGGGCACGAGGATTCTTTCTGTGCTCGATGAAAACAGTTTTGTTGAGATCGGCGCGCGCGTTACCGCAAGGATTACCGATTTCAATCAAAACCCCAATCAGATGCCCTCCGATGGTGTGATTACCGGCTACGGTGTCATCGACGGAAGCCTCGTCTACATCTACAGCCAGGACGCAGCCGTGCTGGGCGGTTCTGTCGGCGAGATGCACGCGAAGAAGATCGCTGCCCTGTATGATCTCGCGATCCAGACCGGGGCACCGGTAATCGGCCTTATTGACTCCGCCGGTCTCCGCCTGCAGGAAGGCACGGACGCTCTGAACGCGATGGCGATGATCTACGCCAAGCAGGCAGAGGCATCCGGTGTGATTCCCCAGATTACCGCGATCTTCGGCAACTGCGGCGGCGGTCTCTCCCTTTTCCCCGCACTTACCGATTTCACCTTCATGGCGGATGACGCCAAGCTCTTCGTCAATGCTCCCAATGCCATCGCAGGCAACTTCGAGGATAAGAACGATACTGCCGGTGCGAAGGTCAGGGCAGCGGCGGGCAACGTCGACGTGACCGGATCCGAGGCAGAGGTGCTTGAAGGCATCCGCAGCCTTGTCGCAATGCTTCCCTCCAACAACGAGGACAGTGCGTTTGAGGACTGCTCCGACGACCTGAACAGGGCCTGTGAAGCAGCGGAGGCGGGGATCGGCGATCCCTCCGTTTTTCTTGCGGACATTGCGGACGACGGCGTGTTCTTTGAGATCAAGAAGGATTTCGCGAAGGAGATGGCAGCCGGCCTTATCCGCTTAAACGGCAATACAGTCGGCGTAGTCGCCAACCGCTCCGTCTCTTATGACGAAGAGGGCAAGGCGGCGGAAAAGTTCGACACCGTGCTGACCTCCGGCGGATGCGACAAGGCAGCGAAGTTCGTGAACTTCTGCGATGCCTTCAACATCCCTGTAGTCAGCTTCACCAATGTTAACGGTTTTGCCGCCACGGCAGCGGAGGAGACCCGCGTCGCCGATGCGGCTGCCCGCCTGACCTACGCGTTCGCGAACGCTTCCGTTCCGAAGGTCAACGTCATCACCGGCACCGCCTTCGGCAGCGCCTATACCGTGATGAATTCCAGGGCTGCCGGCGCAGATATCACCATCGCGCTTCCCAATGCACGGATCGGCATGATGGATGCAAAGCTTGCGGCGAAGATCGTGGCGAAGGACGGCGAGGATACGGCAGAGGTCGCAAAGAAGTACGATGCCCTGCAGAACAGCATCGACAGCGCGGCCGCACACGGCTATGTCGACGAGATCGTCGAGCCCGCTGATCTCCGCAAGTACCTGATCGGAGCTCTGGAGGTTCTCTTTACCAAGGAGACGGTCATCGACAAAAAGCACGGAACGGTCTAATCCGGAGATCAAAAGGAGTAAGACACTATGAAGAAAAGGATATCCGCGGCTTTCGCCGTGATCGCCTTGCTCGTCACGTTCCTTACTGCGGGAAGCCGTGTAATGGCAGCCGGCATCTATTCCGGAATGACCGAGGAGGATGCGATCAGCGAAGGTCAGCAGTTTGTTACAGAAATCAATGAGATCGTAAGCAGCGGAATGGCTGAGATGTACGGCGACGGCGGAGTGATCTCCGCAGCGTTTGACTCATGGGCGGCTTCCATGGAGACGCTGGGCGAGTTCTCCGGTTTCACCGGACAGAATAACGCGGTCGTCAACGCAAATGACGCGACGATCAACATCGGCGTCCAGGGAACTTCGGGCCGCACCGCCACCGTGACCATCCAGCTGGATGACCAGGGCATTGCCGCGATCACCACCAACGTCGACGAGACAATGGGAGAGAAGGTCAGCCACGCGGCGCTGAACACTCTCCTTGGCATGGGAATGGCTTTCTTTGTCCTGATTCTCATCGCCCTGATTATCAAGTACGTTTTCCCTCCGATCAACCGTCTCTCCGAAAGCAGGGAAAAGAAGGCCGCTCCTGCGCCTGCTCCCGCACCTGCTCCCGCGCCCGCGGTACAGGCCGCCGAGGAAGTGGTCGACGACACGGAGCTCATCGCCGTCATCGCCGCGGCAATTGCGGCTGCAGAGGGCAGGTCAGGCACGGACGGTTTCGTCGTTCGTTCCATTCGCAAGTCAAGAAACCGCTGAACACCTTCCGGTGCAGGCGTTTAGTTTCTGAAACAGTCAGGAGTTTTACCTGGATTAGTACACTCAAATTACTGGAGGATAAAAATGAAAAACTATACCATCACCGTGAATGGAGTTGCTTACGATGTTACCGTCGAGGAGAACAACGGCGCGGTCGCTGCTCCCGCAGCGCCCGTGAAGAAGGCTGCCCCCGCAGCAGCACCTAAGGCAGCTGCCCCCGCAGCGGCGCCCAAGGCAGCGGCAGGCGGAGCAGGAAGCATCCGCATCGAGGCCGGTGCCGCCGGCAAGGTCTTCAAGATCGAGAAGAAGGTCGGTGACGCGGTCAAGACCGGTGACGCGGTGGTCATCGTCGAGGCTATGAAGATGGAGATCCCCATGGTTGCTCCCCAGGACGGCGTTGTCGCCAGCATTGACTGCAACGTCGGTGATCCCTGTGAAGCCGGTGCGCTTCTCGCGACTCTTAACTGATCGCACGAGGCAATGGAAAGCGCAGCATTGACTGCAGTTTCCTGATAACCGCAAGCTATTCACTGGAGGGTCTACATAAGTTATGGAATACATAGCCAATACATTAAATAACTTGTTGCACCAGACCGCCTTCGCAAACCTGTACTGGGGTAATTACGTCATGATTATCGTGGCGTTCGTCTTCCTCTATCTCGCGATAGCCAAGGATTTCGAGCCTCTTCTTCTGGTACCGATTGCGTTCGGTATGCTGCTGGTGAACATCTATCCGGACATCATCCGCTCCATTGAGGATTCCGGCAGCAGCGCCGCAGGTCTGCTGTACTACTTCTACCTGCTCGACGAGTGGGCGATTCTTCCGTCACTGATTTTCATGGGTGTCGGAGCAATGACCGATTTCGGTCCCCTTATTGCAAACCCGATCAGCTTCCTTATGGGAGCTGCGGCACAGTTCGGTATTTTCGTCGCCTATTTCGGCGCGATTGCACTGGGCTTCAACGGCAAGGCTGCCGCTGCGATCTCCATCATCGGCGGCGCGGACGGCCCTACCTCCATTTTCCTTGCATCCAAGCTCGGCCAGACTGATCTGCTCGGCCCGATCGCGGTTGCGGCCTATTCCTATATGTCCCTTGTCCCTGTCATCCAGCCTCCGATCATGAGGGCGCTGACCACCGACAAGGAAAAACACATCAAGATGGGCCAGCTCCGTCCGGTCTCCAAGCTTGAGAAGATCCTTTTCCCGATCATCGTTACTGTCGTGGTCTGCATGATTCTTCCGACCACCGCTCCCCTGATCGGCATGCTGATGCTCGGCAACCTCTTCCGCGAGTGCGGCGTGGTCCGCCAGCTCACGGATACGGCGAGCAACGCGATGATGTACATCGTCGTTATCCTTCTCGGAACTTCGGTCGGTGCGAAGACCAGCGCGGAGGCATTCCTCAACGTCGCGACCATCAAGATTGTCGTGCTTGGAATGTGTGCTTTCGCCTTCGGTACAGCTGCGGGCGTGTTACTCGGCAAACTGCTCTGCATCATCACCAAGGGCAAGATTAACCCTCTGGTCGGTTCCGCCGGCGTTTCCGCCGTTCCCATGGCGGCGCGCGTGTCCCAGAAGGTTGCTGCGGAGTATGATCCCACGAACTTCCTGCTGATGCACGCCATGGGTCCCAACGTCGCAGGCGTTATCGGAACCGCTGTCGTCGCCGGCGTCTTCATGGCCGTGTATGGAATCATGTGATAACCTGAGAACGGCCATGTCGAGCAGAAAGCTTACCGCAGATACCTGTATCTGCGGGTAAGCTTGGTGCGAGACATGAGGCGGGCGAAGCCCGCAGCGAGCGGTTCCGAAGGAAACGCGAGCTGAGCCGTTCGAAATCAGAAGGCGAAGAGCGAGCGGTTCCGAAGGAAACGCGAGCTGAGCCGTTCGGATACTATATTTTGAAAGGAAAAGGTTATGTCTGAAGAACAGGTAAAAAAGCCCGTTAAGATAACAGAGACCATTCTGCGTGATGCGCATCAGTCCCTGATCGCAACCAGAATGCCTACCGAAGTGATGCTGCCTATCCTCGAGAAGATGGATAAGGTCGGATATTATTCCGTAGAGTGCTGGGGCGGCGCGACCTTCGATTCGTGCCTGCGCTTCCTCAAGGAAGATCCGTGGGACAGGCTCCGCAAGATCCGCGCCGGTCTCCCGAACACCAAGCTCCAGATGCTCTTCCGCGGACAGAACATCCTTGGCTACAGCCACTACAGCGATGATGTCGTGGAGTACTTCACGCAGAAGTCCATCGCGAACGGCATCGATATCATCCGTATTTTTGACTGCCTGAACGATCTCCGCAATCTGGAGTGCGCGGTAAAGGCGACCAAGAAAGAAGGCGGACACGCTCAGATCGCTCTTTCCTATACCCTGGGCGACGCATACACCCTGGATTACTGGATGAATGTCGCCAGACAGATCGAGGATATGGGTGCGGATTCCATCTGCATCAAGGATATGGCCGGCCTGCTTCTTCCTTATGAGGCGGACAAGCTGATCCGTGCGCTGAAGAGCTCCACCAACCTTCCCATTGACCTTCACACCCACTACACCTCCGGTGTCGCGAGCATGACCCAGTTGAAGGCGGTCGAGGCCGGCGTCGATATCATCGACTGCGCTATGAGTCCCTTCGCACAGGGAACTTCCCAGCCCGCAACCGAAGTTATGGTCAAAACTTTCCAGGGAACTCCCTGGGATACCGGCCTGGATCTCGACCTTCTCTGCGAGATCGGCGATTACTTCCGCCCTTACCGCGAGGAGTGCCTCTCGAACGGCCTGCTCAATCCGAAGGTGCTCGGCGTCAACATCAAGACCCTTCAGTACCAGGTTCCCGGCGGCATGCTTTCCAACATGGTCAGCCAGCTCAAGGAACAGAACGCCGAGGACAAGTACAACGACGTTCTCGAGGAGATTCCGAGAGTCCGCAAGGATTTCGGCGAGCCCCCGCTGGTTACCCCTTCATCCCAGATTGTCGGAACCCAGGCCGTGATGAATGTCCTTATGGGCGAGCGCTACAAGATGGCGACCGGCCAGACCAAGGATCTGCTCTCCGGAAAGTACGGCCAGACGGTAAAGCCGTTCAACGAAGAAGTGCAGAAGAAGATTATCGGCGACGGCGAGATCATCACCTGCCGTCCCGCGGACCTCATCCCTCCGATGCTCCCGAAGTTCGAGGAGGAGGTCAAGGAGTGGAAGCAGCAGCCTGAGGATACCTTGAGCTACGCACTGTTCCCCCAGGTCGCGGTCGATTACTTCAAGTATCGTCTCGCGCAGCAGGAGAAGGTGGACGTCACCAAGGCAGACAAAGCCAACGGTGCTTATCCCGCCTGATCCGCAGAGGATATCTTAGCGATTGATCGGAAGCGGCATTCATGCCTGGCATGAATGCCGCTTTTCTTTACGCATAAGGACGGAATCATGCTAAAATTACATTCTGACAGTATTTCGGAGGGAGCGTATGAAAGCTAAAGTTTTGGTCGCGGACGATGAGGAGCGGATGAGAAGGCTGCTTCACGATTTTCTCTCAAAGAGCGGGTATGAGGTTATCGAGGCGGAAGACGGGGAGAAAGCGCTGGATCTGTTTTTTATGGACGGCAGAATAGATCTGGTTATTCTGGACGTGATGATGCCGGGGAAGGACGGCTTTCAGGCAGCCCGGGAGATCAGGAACTATTCCAAGGTTCCGATCATCATGCTGACCGCAAAATCCGAGGAGAAGGATGAGCTTAAGGGATTCGAGTCAGGCGTTGACGAATATGTGACCAAGCCCTTCAGCCCCAGGACGCTTGTGGCAAGAGTGGACGCGATACTCCGCCGCATGGGTGAGGACTCCCTTCAGGACAGGCTAAGCGCGGGAGGAATCGTGCTTGACAAAACCGCGCACCAGGTCACCGTGGACGGGAAGCCTGTGGATTTAAGCTTCAAGGAATTCGAGCTCCTTGCGTACTTCATGGAGAACAACGGAATCGCGCTTCCCAGGGAGAAGATACTTAACAGCGTATGGAACTACGATTATTTCGGCGATGCAAGGACGATAGACACCCATGTAAAGAAGCTTCGCAGCAAGCTCGGGGATAAGAGCGACTGCATCCAGACGATCTGGGGGCTGGGATACAAGTTTGAGGCGTGATCAAATGCGGTTATTTCGTCAGTTTCGAAGCATACGGACCCAGTTCGCGCTGACCTTCATCCTTCTTATGGGCGGAGTGATCGCCGTCTGCCTGATACTGAATCAGACACTTCTCGGACCGTACTATATCCGCGAGAAGCAGAAGACTCTGGAGGAAGTTTTCACGCTGCTTAATTCCTCCTCCGGAAGCGGACAGCTGGAGCAGGAGGAGGACGTCGACAGGCTTGAGCGCGCACTTGGCAGGAATAATATCGGCCTGATCCTGATCGACCAGAGCTCGCGCACCATTAAATCCTATTCCAGCGACGGTGCGGCGATGTTAAAGAGGCTCTTCGACAACCTGCTCGGTGCCGGACGCACGGAGCAGGGTGGTCCGGAAAGCGGAGAGGAAGAAATGACTCCGGTCTACGGAGAGGACGGAACCACGCTGATCAACCTCTTAAAGACATCGGATCACTATATTGTTCAGACGGTGATGGATGTGCGGTCAGGAAGCCGGTACATGGAGCTCTGGGGGACTCTGGAGAAGGGAGAGTTTTTCCTGATGCGCACGGCCCTGGAGGATATAGAGAACAGCGCGGTTATTGCCAACAGGTTCTTCCTGCTCTCCGGACTCGCCGTGATTCTTATGGGTACGGCGCTGTCCCTGTGGTTTTCCGGAAGGATTACGGGGCCGGTGAGAAGGCTCACCGAGGTCTCGGACCGGATGAAGCAGCTGGATTTCAGCGCCAAGTACGGAGGCGGCGGAAGCCTGGAGGTCGAGGCTTTAGGAAGGAACATGAACGAGCTCTCGGAGAAACTGGAGACGACGATCTCCGAGCTTAAGACCGCCAACAACGAACTCCTCGATGACCTTAAGGAAAAGGAGGAGATGGAAGCGGTCCGGAGGGAGTTCCTCGGGAATGTGACCCATGAGCTGAAGACGCCGATCGCCCTCATCCAGGGATATGCGGAAGGTATTCAGGACGGGATGGCGGACGATAAGGAGAGCCTTGGGGAATATGTCGGCGTGATCCTGGACGAGGCCTCCCGCATGGACAGGATGGTAAAGAGCCTTCTTACCCTTGACCATATCGAATCCGGCGCCGAATCTGTGACCATGAGCAGGTTCGATCTTTCCGCAATGATAAGAAGGCTGGTTCAGTCGTCCCAGCTGCTTGCCGAGAAGCAGGATGTGAAGGTTGTGCTGGATCTTCCGGACGAACTGTATGTCTGGGCTGACCCAATGCTCACGGAGGAGGTTTTTCTCAACTATTTCTCCAATGCTCTGCACTACGTAAAGGAAGTGAACGGTGAGAAGGTTATCACTGTCCGGTCAGGACAGGGCGGGGAGAAGGATAAGGCGGTCACGGTGACTGTGTTCAATACGGGAGATCCGGTGCCGGAGGAGAGCATCCCCAGGCTGTGGGAGAAGTTTTACAAGGTGGACAAGGCCAGGACCAGGGCTTACGGAGGCTCGGGAATAGGGCTCTCGATCGTGAAGGCGATCATGGAGAGGATGAACCAGCAGTACGGTGTGACAAACTACGATAACGGCGTCGCGTTCTATTTCACACTTGATACGGAGAACGCTTAGAAGAAATCGCGGTTTTGCCTCAGCGAGGGACTTATGACAGTTGTTATTGACTATGATGCGGGAAATACACACAGTGTGATCAATGCGCTGCGGGCGCTGGGAGAAGATCCGGTCCTTTCTGCGGACATGGAAGT
>OMSM01000265.1 GCA_900313745.1 uncultured Lachnospiraceae bacterium | reverse complement strand
ATGCGCTCCGGGTGCTCCGTCTCCAGCTTGTCCGCCGTGGATACCCCGTCCCTCAGGGTGAAGCTGTCGCTCTCCACGACACCTGCGCTGCGCACAGCCTTGATGATAGTCTGCGGGGTAAGCCCGCTGATATGGCGGCTCTCCGGATAGACAATCTCGTCGTATCTTCCGTCGTTTGAGATCACAATACAGCGCGTCTTTTCCCCGCCCGCGAGTGTCCTGTCCTCAATGGAAACGACATCGCCGGATACCGAGGCATGTACTGCGGCAGAGTCCTGCCCGACTGCTTCCGCGATCATCTGGCCGGTCAGGACATGGTCTCCCACCGCCACTTTAGGAGAGGCTGGTTCTCCCCTTAACTGCTTAAGAGGATATACCATTTCTCCCCGGGGAAGAACTGTCTTCACCGGAAGGTCCCTGGTGATCTCTTTTCCGTCATACAGCGCTGTTCCGCCGTGAAAGGACTGGATTGCCATGTTGCCTCACAACTTTTCAGAATTTATAATGATTCAGAAAACACAATTATGGATATCATATCATATTTGGGAGAGTTTCGTGATGCGAATCGTAGAGAAGTCCTTATCCGCGGGTGCCCCGCCTTATCCTCTGAACAAGATCGGTCCGGAAGGACGGCTCATGCTTCTCGACATCGGAACCTCCGGGACGGTTTCCGGAAACGGCAGAATCCTGATCATCGGGACAGCCGTGCCCTCTTCGTCCGGCAGCCTTGAAATTACCCAGTATCTCGCGGAATCCAGCGATGAGGAGCCGGCAATTATACTCGCGTTTCTGGAGACAATCGCGAGTTTTCATCCCGCAAGGCTCATCACCTTCAACGGGGAGCGCTTTGATCTGCGCTTTATACGGAAAAGAGCTGCCCTGCTTGGAATTGACTGCCGGGCTCTGGACGGCGTACCCTCCGGAGATCTTTACCGCATCGCACGCCCCTACCGCGATGCCTCAGGGCTTCCCGACCTCAGGGAAGAAACGCTGATCAAGGCGCTCACTGGAACAGATTCCGGCCGCGGCATACCTTCCGGCATCTTCGAGCCTTCGGATACATTCCGGCCTTTCTCCCCTGATTCCTTCTCTCTTCTAGCATCGGCAAACGAACAGAGCCTCGTCAGCCTTGTTCATCTTACCCCGATCTTCTCCCTTGAGGATCTCGTTCTCACGGAGCCCGAGATCACACGCGCCCAGGCGGATACCTACCACGATCATGAGGGCAGACGGACAGAGGAAATCCTGCTGTACCTGTCTCTCTCATCCCCGGTGCCGTTCCCCGTGGCAGCGGGGAGGGATTCCTGCTTCTTCAAGGCCGAGGGCAGCTCCGCGCTGGTCAAGGCGCCGGTGCTGACCGGTGAGATGAAGTACTTCTATGCGGATTACAGGAACTATGATTACTTTCCGGCGGAGGATCAGGCGCTCCACCGCAGCATCGCGATGTTCGCGGACAAAACTCACCGCATCCCCTGTACAAGGGAGAACTGCTATACAAGAAAAAGCGGCGCGTTTATTCCGTTCTGGGGAGATACGGAGCTGCCTGTCTTCCGCAGGACGCTGACCGACCCGACCGGGTATATTGAGTTCTCCGACAGGATTAAGGGAAGCCGGAAGGAACTCACCTCTTATGCCCTGTCCGTCCTGAGGCACATCGCTGATCCGGAAGGGAAATACTTCGCTCTATGCTGACGTGCATAATATAAGCCCCGGTTCCTGAGAACCGGGGCTTTTCATTCCTGCTGAAATATCAGGCGGTTATGGAATTACTCCTCGCCTGCCTCCTCCTTCGCTGCAGCGATGGCAGCATCGAGATCGACGGAAACGACATCTGCATCCGCTTCCTCGGCCTTCCTGCGTCTCTCCTCATCATTCAGAAGAGCCTTGATGGAAAGGCTGATCTTGTTGTCGGCCTCGTTGAAGTCGACGATCTTCGCGGTGATCTCCTCGTTGGTCTTTAAGACATCGCTGGGCTTCTCAATGTGCTCCCTTGCGATCTGGGAGACATGAAGCAGAGCGTCGATGCCGGGCTCAAGCTCAATAAACGCACCGAAATCAGTCATGCGGGCAACTCTGCCGGTGACGACCGTGCCGATCGCATACTTCTCCGCAGCGCCTTCCCAGGGATTCTGATCAGGGAACTTGAGGGAAAGAGCAATCTTGGTGCCCTGGATGTCCTTAATAAGGACACGGAGCTTCTCGCCGACCTTGAAGACCTTCTTCGGATTCTCGACCCTGCCCCAGCTCATTTCGGAAATATGAAGCAGTCCGTCCGCTCCGCCGAGATCGATGAACGCACCGAAATCGGTGATGTTCTTGACCGTACCCTCGACAACATCGCCGGGCTTGATGGTCTCGAACAGCTTCTTCTGCATCTCCTTGCGCTTCTCCACAAGCAGCTGCTTGCGGTCGCCGATGTATCTCCTGCGGTGAGGGTTGTACTCGGTAATGACGAACTCGATCTCCTGATCGAGGTACTTGTTCAGATCCTTCTCATAGGTATCGGAAACCAGGGATGCGGGAATGAACACGCGAACCTCTTCGACAATAACGGAGAGACCGCCGGTCAGAACCTGGTTGACCTTCGCCTTGAGAACTTCCTTGTTATTGAACGCTTCCTCGATCCGCTTGTTGCCGCGGTCAGCAGCAAGCCTCTTGTAGGAGAGGACGACCTGTCCGTCACCGTCATTCACCTTAAGGACTTTAACCTCAAGGGAATCACCGGGGTGGAGGACCTGAGTCAGATCGATGGAACGGTCGTTACTGTATTCGCTGCGGGTGAGAATACCATCAGACTTGTAATTGATGTTAAGAACGGCTTCTTCCGGCTTAACGTCGATTACCTTACCCTCGACTACCTCCCCTGTATGAATAGTTTTGAACGACTCGTTCAGCATTTGTTCAAAATTCTCTTCTGCCTGCATAGACATAGTTTTGAACCTCCTCGATGATATTCTTTGGGGTGGAAGCCCCTGCGGTAATTCCGATGACTTTCTCGCCTCCCGCAAGGTTTCGAGTAAGATCGTTCCGCGTTTGTATAAAGAGAGTATCGACACATTCCGATCTGCAAATATCGTAGAGTTTTGCAGAATTGGAACTTGTCCTGTCTCCTATAACAATCATCATATCCACCTGCGAAGCTATGCTTCTCGCCTCTTCCTGGCGCTCGCGCGTAGCCGAACAGATAGTATTGACAACATTTATATTGTATCCATAACACTTTAAAATATCAACCAATTCTTGAAATTTAATCGTATTGAATGTGGTCTGAGACACAATACAGACAGGTTTCCCGGGATCGAGTCTGAGCCTGCCTGCCTCCTCCGGAGTACCGACCACGGATGCCGGTGTGACCGACCATCCGACAATGCCCTCCACCTCCGGATGCCCTGCATTGCCGATGATGACAATCTGCGATCCCCCGGCGCTTTCCTGCTCCACTATCCTGTGGATCCTTTTTACAAAGGGGCAGGTGGCGTCGATTATCGAGAGGCCGGCGTTTTCGATTCTCTCGTAGACCGCCCTGGACACGCCGTGGGAGCGGATGATCACTGTTCCCTCCTTCAGATCCTCAAGTTCATCGACGGAGTTTATAACCTTTACGCCCCTCTTCTCAAGATCCGCAACAACCTCGTGATTATGTATGATCGGGCCGAAGGTATAGATCGGCGTCCCGTTTCCCGCAGCTTCATAGACCTTGTCGACCGCTTTCCTGACGCCGAAGCAGAACCCGGCTGTCTTCGCAACAATCACCCTGGGATGATTCAGCCTCTCCCGGTAAAGCTTCAGTATTGTTTCCGTCACTTCCCCGACGGAGAGATCGGAGCTGTCCACAAGTACTGCATCCTCCGCCCTGCGCAGGGGCGAAATCTCACGGTTCATGTCCCTGTGATCCCTCTCCTCGATCTCGGCGGCAACTCTTGCGGGATCGGGATTCTCTCCCTTTTCCACAAGCTCCTTCACGCGCCTTGCCGCCCTGACGGCAACGCTCGCCGTAAGATAGATCTTCAGCATCGCATCCGGGAGCACTACGGTTCCGATGTCCCTTCCGTCCATCACCACGGCCGTATTCGCCGCAAGCCTGCGCTGAAGCTCCACAAGTTTTGCTCTGACGTCCCCGTTCGTGCTGCTCACGGAGGCCATATTTCCGACCTCTTCCGTGCGGAGATAAGGGGTGACATCCTCGCCGCCAAGAATCACTCTCTGCTCGCCGTCCCTGTATTCAATAGTGACGTCGGCGCCTTCCGCGGCACGGCTTATCGCATCGCTGTCATCGGCCTTAATGCCCTGTCTCAGGAAATAAAGTGCCATTGCCCGGTACATCGCGCCGGTGTCGACATATACCGCGCCGAGCGAAGAAGCCACCCTGCGGGCAATGGTGCTTTTGCCGGCACCCGCCGGTCCGTCTATAGCTATATTTCTGTTCATGCTTATCTCCATTCCGGGTAATCTGTCACTTTGTCTGCGTCCGTTAACCGGAGGCGGCGCTCATGCCCGCGAGATACCCCGTGGACCACGCAATCTGAAGGTTATACCCGCCGGTCAGGGCGTCCACGTCCATAATCTCCCCGGCAAAATAGAGTCCCTTCACAAGCCGGGATTCCATGGTGGACGGATTGATCTCCCGGACATCGACCCCGCCCTGGGTAATCACAGCTTCATTGTATCCGCGTTTGCTCCTGATGTCGACGCTGAGCCCCTTGATCAGCTCCGCAAAACTCCTTATCTCCGCATTGGATATCGTCCCGCACCTGCGCTCCGGGGCGATGCCGGACAGCCAGACAACTCTCTCCGAGAGCCTGGAAGGGAAGAGCGGCCTTACGGCGGTGCCGAAGCCTGCGGCCGGCGCCGCATCCAGCATTCTCTTAATACGGGCGGCAAGCTCCTCCCCGGGAACCGCAGGCTTCAGGTCGATCATAAGCCGGTACTGCCCGTTCCCGGAGGTATCCGCGTAAGCGGACAGGGTCAGCGCGATCGGCCCGCTGATCCCGTAATGGGTAAAGAGCATCTCACCGAAATCCGATTTCAATATCCGGCCGCTCTTCACTTCTTCAAGGCTGCACCGGACGTTTTTAAGCGAGAGGCCCTGAAGCTCCCCCGGCCACTCCTCCACGGTATTAAATCCGGTCAGCGAGGGAGTCCTTGCCGTAATCCTGTGCCCTGCCTCCTTTGCCATGCGGTACCCGTCCCCGGTGGAACCGGTTGACGGATAAGACAGGCCGCCGGTAGCAAGAATGACGCTGCCGGCTTCGAGTCTCTCCCCGTTTTCCAGCCGGACTCCCCGGATACCGTCAGGTGCCGTGATCAGCGAAGATACCCTGCATTCGTACCTGACCTCGGCACCGGAGGCATCCAGTGCCCTGACCAGCGCCCTGGTGACGTCCGAAGCGTGATCGCTCACAGGAAACACCCTGTTTCCTCTCTCCGTCTTCACCGGGCATCCTTTATCCTCGAAGAAACTTTTTACCGCGTCATGGTCAAACCCGTATACCGCGCTGTAGAGAAAACGGGGATTATGAACAACACTGTCGAAAAACTCCGGGGTCTCGCAGTCATTGGTAAGATTGCACCTCCCCTTGCCGGTAATATAAATCTTCTTTCCCGCCTTCTCGTTTCTCTCCAGTACGAGCACCTGCGCACCGCCATAAGATGCCCGCCAGGCGGCCATAAGGCCGGCAGCACCGGCACCGATCACCACAACGCGGCTCATTCCGCATCCCCTTCCCGGTCAAAACGCGCATCATCGATATAGCTCATCTCGTCGCCCAGGTAGGTCTGGTAATTGTTCCAGGCTTCCTCCAGCTCACCTATGTGCTCCTTCAGTTCCGCCGTGTGTCTGCCGCAGATGGAAACGATCAGGGCATTGATCAGGGTTACCGCAGCCGAGAGGGAATCCGTGATCGAATTCATCCCGCTCGAAGCATAGAGATTGACCGAGGAATAAAGGTTCATCGGTGAGCGGTCAATGTCGGTTATCGAGAT
>OMSM01000220.1 GCA_900313745.1 uncultured Lachnospiraceae bacterium | reverse complement strand
CCCGTTCCTTCCTCTCCGGTACAGGATCCTTTCACCCTCTCTTCGTACTCCTCAGCCGCATTCTCCAGAAGCACGGCGCACTCGCCCTCGTACCGGTTAACCTCCGCGATGCCGAGAAACGCGCTGACCGCGTCGAAAAGCCGTCCGGTGCTGGAGCTCTCCACTGTTCCTACGCCGTGCACGACCGCCGCCTGCACAAGGGGATTCAGGCACTGCCTTCCGGCGGCGTACCGGTAGCTTTCCGCGGCAAGTCCCGCATCCCGGGAGGCCGCGTCGCCTCCGCAGAGCCTGATGGGGAGAAGCCTGCCCGCGCGGACAGCCCGGCTCCCCTCAAGCAGGAAAATCTCTCCTCCCCAGAGCGATCCGTCCAGCCCGAAGCCAGTGCCGTCCAGCGTAACTCCCACGCATCGGACTATCCCATGCTCCGCCATGACCGACGCGGCATGGGCATGGTGATGCTGTATTCCCACCGCATTCTTATCCATCGCAAGCGCTTCCGCCCTGGAGAAATACCGGGGATGGAGGTCCGCGGCAAGTATGCCGGGAATCACCCCGTACAGCGAACACATGTCGCCTATCCCCGCGCGGTAATTCGCGAGCACAGCGCGGTCCTCCAGATCGCCGAAGTACTGCGAGGAAATAATCCTGTCCCCGCGGCAGACGGCAAACGCCGCTTTTAAATCCGCTCCGAACGCCAGAATGTCCGGAAGCATGCCCGCCTCCGGCTTCTTCTCCCCGCCGGTAAGGCCTGCAATAACGGGAAGCGGGACATATCCCCTGCTGCGGCGTATGAAAGCCGTCCTCCCGTTCTGGCGGAACACGACGGAATCGTCCATCGGCCTTAAGATCTTCCTCCCGTGCCAGAGCACGGCATCCGCCTTAATCAGCGCTTCTTCGCCGAGCATTTCCTCATCCCGGACAGGAATCGGCATTCCGGAGAGGTTCGCGCTGGTCACCACCAGGGGACCGGTCCTCTCCGTCAGAAGAAGGTGCATCCCGACCGATGGCAGAAATGCCCCGACAAAACGCGAGTCCCCGCACACGGAGGGCGCGATGTCCGGAAGGAGCGGCCTGTCTTCCCCCGCTGCCCGTTCTTCCCTGCGGATGCTTTTCCTGATCAGGACGATGGGCCTTGCGTCGCTCTCAAGAAGAGCTCTTTCCTCACTGTCCATGTCCGTGAACTCTGCCGCCTGGTCCGCATCCGCGAACATCACGGCGAAGGGCTTGGTCTCCCTTCCCTTGAGCTCCCTCAGCCTCCGTACCGCGGCTTCATCCGACGCGAGGCAGAGAAGCTGGTATCCCCCCGTTCCCTTGAGCGCGAGGATTCCGCTGCCAAGGATAAGGCGCACCGCCTCCTCCACTGCCTCATCCTCCCCGAGAACCCGGTCTCCCGAGCTCAGCACGAACTGCGGGCCGCAGTCATGGCAGGAAATCGTCTGGGCATGCCTTCTGCGCATTCCTGTTCCCGTGTATTCCGCTTCGCAGGCAGGGCACATGGGAAAAGCCTTCATCGTGGTTCTCTCCCTGTCGTAGGGAAACGCCTCCAGAATGGTATATCTCGGCCCGCAGGAAACACAGCTGATGAGAGAATAGCGATATCTGCGGTCCGTCTTTCCGGTCATCTCCCTGACGCAGTCCGGACACACTGCAATGTCCGGCGGGAAAACCGGAAGCGCGGCTCTTCTGTCCTCATTCTCCGCCCATTCCCCGGCCTCAGGTGAAGCGGTGCTCTTCACTATGGTAAAGCCGGAAAACTCCTCGTCCTCCGCGTGGAAAGTGCGCACGGAAAGAACGTGCGCCCCGTGGGGCGCCCTGTCCTTAAGGGCAAGTGCGTAGCGCTCTAAGTCCGCTTCTTCTCCTCTGGCGCTGATCTCAACGATCCCGCCGCTGTTGCGGACCTCGCCCGCGATATTCATTTCACCTGCCAGCTTCGCGGCAAAGGGCCTGTAACCCACGCCCTGCACCGCTCCCGTGACAGTAATCCGGATATTCATGTGGTGAATTATATCACAACCTGGCGTAGATTCCGGGGCTCTTCTCCTCCATAAAGCCCTTGGACTCCATCTGCATGATAAGCCTCATCATCTCCCCGCGCTTCACCTCGCGGTGCAGCTCCTTTCCAAGCATAAATCTCAGCTCCTCCACGTCCAGGAGATCGTTTCCGGAAAGAATCCTGTAGAGCGATGCCTCCGGTTCCTGCAGGGAGATCAGCTTCATCTGCCTGCTGCTCCTCCCGCATCCCGCGCTGTCCGCGGAACCGCCTGTTCCTGCTGCCTTTCCGGGAAGCATTCCCA
This sequence comes from uncultured Lachnospiraceae bacterium, assembly GCA_900313745.1. Lineage (GTDB taxonomy): Bacteria > Bacillota > Clostridia > Lachnospirales > Lachnospiraceae > CAG-791. The sequence continues at coordinate 2,760 of OMSM01000220.1, read as the reverse complement.
GGGCAAGATAAATATCCCCGGGCTCCGTGGCGATCTCCGCTCCCTGGCGGATGAGACGGTTGCATCCAAAACTCAGCTCGTCCTCCACCCTTCCCGGGAGGGCAAACACCGTTCTTCCCTGCTCAAGTGCGCGGTCCACCGTAATAAGCGTCCCGCTTCGCTCCTTCGCCTCTATGACTAAAAGGACGTCCCCCATCCCGGCGATGATGCGGTTTCTGTCCGGGAAAAGCCCCATCTTCGGCTCCGTGCCCGGAGGATACTCCGAGATCACTCCTCCCTGTCCGCCCGCAAGGCGCTCATATAAGTCCGAGTTCTCCCTGGGATATATCACGTCAGCCCCGCAGCCCAGAATTCCGAAGGAATCTCCCCCGCACTCCGCTGCTGCACGCTGGGCAATGCTGTCTACGCCCCGCGCCATTCCGCTGATCACCTGCACGCCGGATTCCGCAAGCTCCTCTCCAAAGGCCCTCGCCTGCCTGCGCCCGTAATCCGACGGCCCTCTGGAGCCGATGACGGATACGGTGTGCCCTGCGGGGTCCGGGAGTTTTCCCCGGTAGTATAGTGCGAAGGGAGGATCCGGGATCTCCCTTAATCTCTCCGGAAAATCCGGGCTGTCAAAATGAACGAAATGCATCTCCTTCCTGCGGAGCACCTCGCCTGCCTCTTCCGGAGAGCGCTTCCTTCCCTCCAGGACGGCAGTCAGGACGCGACCGGCCTCGGCGCCGTCGAAGACCTCCGCAAAGAACATCGCGAGGCTTAAGTCACTCTCCTTATACAGCAAGGACGCCAGGCCTTCCGGCGTACCGTTTCTTTCCACATAAGCATCCCTTATCCGGTGAAGCCGCTTTCTCCCAAGTCCCGGCACCTCATAAAGCCACTGAGCAGTCATTCTTATTCCTGTCCTTCTCCTTTCTCCCGGGCATTCCGTGCCCTGCGGACGTATTCCTTACCGTCCCTTCGGGCATGCACCTATTTCCAGAATTTCCTGTCCGCCACACGGTATCCCGCTGCCTCCGCCAGATGATCGCAGCTTATCTGCTCCTCCCCCTCCAGGTCGGCGATCGTCCGCGCGACCTTGAGCATCCTGTGATAGGATCTGGCGCTGAGGTTCATCCTCCGGTACATCTTCTCCATAAACCCGGACTCCTCCGCTCCAAGGAGACAGTATTTCTCCACGTCCGGGCCGCTCATGTCCGCATTGAAGGATATTCCTGTGCCTGCAAACCGGCTCTCCTGGAGGGCTCTTGCCCTCATCACCCTCTCCAGTATCCGGCTGCTGCTCTCCCCTTCCCTTCCTCCTGTCAGCTCGTCCACCCGGGTCTGGGGCACCTCCACGCACAGGTCCATCCGGTCCAGAATGGGCCCGGATACCCGGGAGAGATAGTGCCGCACCTGGGGATCCGTGCACCTGCACCGGTTTCTGTCCGGATAAAAGCCGCAGGGACAGGGATTCATCGCCGCAAGGACAATGCAGCGCGCGGGATAGACAAAACTTCCGCCCACGCGGGAGACGTTAATCGTGTGATCCTCCATGGGCTGCCGGAGAAGATCCAGCGTCTCCCTTCCGAATTCCGGAAGCTCGTCAAGGAAGAGGACGCCCCGGTTGCTTAATGTGATAAGGCCGGGTTTCGGCACCGCACCTCCCCCGGTAAGAGCCGCTGCCGTCACCGAGTGGTGCGGTGCGACAAAGGGGCGTCTTCGCATGAGGCCCGCGGACTCGCCGAGTTTTCCGGCAATGCTGTAGATCGACGTCACCTCCAGCTGCTCCTCCTTGGAGAGCGGCGGCAGAATTCCCGGAAGCCTGGAAGCCAGCATGCTCTTGCCGCTTCCGGGCGGGCCGATCATCAGCGCATTGTGAAATCCGGCCGCGGCGATCTCCAGTGCTCTTTTGGCCGCCGTCTGGCCCCGGACCTCGGAGAAATCCGGAAGCTTTCCGTCCTGCTCCCGTGCCCCTTCGTCATATTCCGCGGGGGCGATAACCCTGTCCCTGTCGCGCAGCGGGGCCATGAGATAGCGCACGCACTGCTTAAGGCTCCGGACCCCCACCACCTTAATCCCCCGGATGACCGCGCCCTCCGCGGCGTTCTTCTCGGGAAGAATCACTGTCTTAAGCCCCTCTTCCGCAGCCCGCCGCACAATGGGCAGCATCCCTTTTACCGGCCTCACCTCCCCGTCCAGGCCAAGCTCGCCCGCGATGAGAACATCCTCTGTCTCCGATGCGTCCAGAATCTCCATTGCGGCCAGAATTCCTACCGCGACCGGGAGGTCGGTGACAATTCCGCGCTTTGGGATATCCGCCGGCGTGAAGCTCACTGTCAGCCTTCCGACGGGCAGCGGGAATCCGGAATTGCGAAGAGCCGCCCTGACCCTGTCGCCGGACTCCCGCACTTCCCTCCCGAGGAAACCCACCATGGAAAAACTGGGCAGTCCTCCGGAAATATCCGTCTCTACCCGCATCAGATAAGGTTCAATACCGTACACCGCGCCCGCAATGACGCTGCTGAACATGAATATCCTCCTTTCCCGTCCGGACAGAAATGCACCGGACGAATCAGCCTAACGTCCGGACAGAAATACGCCGGACAAACCAGATAACCGTCCGGGCAGGATACGGCTCCCCGGCCCGGAACGGACAACAAACCTAAACAGAAAAAGGAAAACGAGGCCGGCAGACTTTAAAACCGGCGAAGACTCCGGCCTTGACTCTCCGGAGAAAAGAAAAACCGAAATAACAGAAGATCAGCGGCTGTGAATGCAGAT
>OMSM01000260.1 GCA_900313745.1 uncultured Lachnospiraceae bacterium | reverse complement strand
GCCGACCTGTCCGGGTGTGACTATTTTGTCAGCTGCGGCGGCGACGGGACTCTGGATGAGACAGTCTCCGGGATCATGCGAAGAATAAAGGCACCGGACAGGGAGAACGGTCCGGATCCCGGCTCTGCGGAAGGCACCCGGGGCAGGTCGGACGGGAGAAACATTGTGGTGGGCTATATCCCCGCGGGATCGACCAACGATTTCGCGGTCAGCCTCCGGATTCCCCCGGATCCGGCAGCGGCTGCCAGGACCGTCATCAGGGGCAGGACTTATTTCTGTGACATCGGCGGGTTCAATGAAAACAGCTACTTCGTCTATGTGGCGGCTTTCGGCCTTTTCACCGAGGTCTCCTACAGCACGCCCCAGGAGATGAAGAACCTTCTCGGCCACACGGCCTACCTGATCAACGGCATCGGGGAGATGATGAAGCTTGGAAAGATGAAGCCGCATCACATCCGCGCGGAATATGACGGGAAGACGATTGAGGACGACTACGCGGTAGGCCTCGTCACCAACGCCAGGTCGGTCGGCGGTTTCGCGCAGCTGGCAGGCGGCAACGTGGATCTCTCGGACGGGCTGTTCGAGGTGACGCTGATCAAAATGCCCAGGGATGTTGCGGAGGCGACGGCGATCCTCGGCGGACTGATCAACAGTGATTACTCCACCAGCCTGATGGTGCATTTTCAGACAGAATCCTTAAAGATCACGTCGGACAGCGAACTGAAGTGGACGCTGGACGGGGAGTTCGGGGGAGAGCACAAGGAGGCGGTGCTCACGAATCTCAACAGGGTGCTCCGCATACGGGTGCCGGAGGAATAGCTGTCCCCGGCGGGGACAAAACCCAGCCTGCGGATGAGTTTTAAGGAAGGAATATTGTCCGGCGGGATTTCGGCAATGACCGAGGCAAAACCCAGCGCGTGAACCGCGTAGTCGACGATGGCCCTGCAGGCCTCCAGGCCGAAGCCCCTGCGGCGGTAAGAAGGATGGATCACGTAGCCAAGCTCCGCGTCCCCCTTTTCCAGGGAGAGGCCGGCCCAGCCGATCATTTCGCCCGATTCCTTAAGACAGATGCTCCAGTAGCCGCAGCCAAGGACGGGATAGACGTTTTCGATATACTGCGCAAGGCGCATGGCGGACTCGTTCCGCGGACCGGAGTATTCGGCCGCGGCGGCGGGAAGCATCCGGGCGGTCTCCCGGTCGGAGCAGATCTCCATAAGGGTGCCGGCATCGGAGGGAACCGCCTCACGCGCGGCAAGACGCTCCGTCTCAAATACAGTCCAGGGAAAACCCATCTGGCGCTGCCAGATTTTGACGAAATCGTCCGGATAGACCTCACCCGGTTCCGAGACCAGAAAGGGGGCCCGGAGCAACGCCTGCTCATCCCCGCCGGCGGAAGGAATCCCGCCGGATCCGGAGTCGGGGGAGGAGGAAGAACCTTCCGCGTATGAGGCCGGAATTAACCCTGCGGCCGGAATGCCCGCGGAAAGAACGATGTCCAGAAGACGCTGGTTATCTGATAGAATAAGCGGGGGACGGGCTTTACCCTCACCCGGAACGGAAGAGGGCCCGGGGAAGAGGCCGCGGGGAGAGAAGCTCTCCGGGGATACCCGGAGAACATAACTCGCGAAGCCGTCGCCGCGTATGCTTTCCGCGGCGGCTTCCGCTTCACCGGACACGGCGGAGTTTTCCTCCCCGGAGATAAGGAAAATGATCGTGCCGGGCTGGTCGGATGAATTCGGATTCAGTTCGGGGCGGGAATAGTACATGAAAGGATAATACTACAATGGCAAAGAAAACGACAGTTACCATAACCATGAAGAACGGCGGCGTGATGAAGGGCGTGCTTTATCCGGAGATCGCGCCGATCACCGTGGAGAACTTCAAATCGCTGGCAGACAGGCACTTCTACGACGGCCTGATCTTTCACCGCGTTATCCCCGGGTTCATGATCCAGGGCGGAGACCCTGAGGGAACCGGAAGAGGCGGCCCCGGCCACACGATCAAGGGGGAGTTCGCCCAGAACGGCGTAAAGAATGACCTTAAGCACACCCGCGGCGTCCTCTCCATGGCGAGGGCGATGAATCCGGATTCCGCCGGCTCCCAGTTCTTCATCATGCACGCGGATGCTCCGCACCTCGACGGCGCATACGCTGCTTTCGGCAGGATTGAGGAAGGCCTTGAGGTGATCGACGAGGTGGCGAAGGTCCGCACGGACTGGAACGACCGTCCGCTGGAACCCCAGGTGATCGGGTCCATCGTTGTCGAGGAAGTGGAGGAATAAACCGTACGGGAGCGTCTGCTGAAGAGCGTGCGGGACTGTTGAACATTTTGGCGGATGTTCATGATTTGTTCATAAGTTTTTAAATATTCATTTAATTGTCAAACAAAATTTGGTCACGATTGCCCGGTAGAATTTAATCATCCGAAAGGATAGCAGTTGCGCGGGAACTGCAGTCATACAGGACAGGCAGTTCGGTCTACTAAATAACTTTTTCATAATATTGCCGGGTAGTCTGAGGCTGCCCGGCATCCTCCCTTTTCTACAGGCTTGTTGCGGGGTGCCCGGTCCGGTAAGGACCGGGCACTTGTGCTTCGGGACAGAAGGCACTGCCCGGAAGCCGCGGCGGGAACCGGGGAAGGGGAATCAAATACGAAGTCAATATCAGTACATTCGTGATAGAATAGAGCCCGGCCGAATATTATCTGGCCGGGCTTTTTTATGGGGGAATTCCGGATGACACTGAGGGATCTTAAAGTCGGCGCGAGCGCCGTAATTACGGAGGTTGGGGGAGAGGGAGCCTTAAGGCAGCACTTCCTGGATATGGGCGTGATTCCCGGGGCGGAGGTCACAGTCGTGAAATTCGCGCCGATGGGGGATCCGATGGAACTGGAGATCCACGGGTATGAGCTGACGCTCAGGCTGGCGGACGCGGAGGCCATCGGGGTCGAGCCGATCACGGAGCGCGCCAACAAGCACAGAAGGATTGACAGGATTGCCTCCTCCGAGCACCCGGGCCTCGGTGAGGACGGGCGCTATCATCTTCCGGGGGACGGCGAGCGCCTTCCCGACGGGACGATGCTCACCTTTGCCCTGGTCGGCAACCAGAACAGCGGCAAGACGACGCTCTTCAACCAGCTGACCGGAGCCAACCAGCATGTCGGCAACTTCCCCGGCGTCACGGTGGACCGCAAGGACGGCCCGATCAAAGGCCATCCTGACACGAGGGTCACGGACCTGCCAGGGATCTATTCCATGTCCCCGTACAGCAGCGAGGAGATTGTCTCCCGGAGCTTCGTCCTGGAGGACAAGCCCCGCGCGATCATCAATATCGTCGACGCAACTAATATCGAGCGTAACCTTTACCTGACCATGCAGCTTCTGGAGATGGATGTTCCGATGGTCGTCGCGCTCAACATGATGGACGAGGTTATCGGCAACAACGGCGCCATCGACATCAACGGGATGGAGGCGATGCTGGGAGTGCCCGTCGTTCCCATCTCCGCGGCGAAAAATGAGGGCGTGGGCGAGCTTGTCACCCATGCCGTCCACATCGCGAAGTATCAGGAGCATCCGAAGAGGCAGGATTTCTGCAGCAAGGACGACCACGGCGGCGCGATCCACCGGGCGATCCACGCGGTGGAGCACATCATCGAGGATCACGCGGAGCGCGCGGGGCTTCCTCTCCGGTTTTCGGCAACAAAGGTGATCGAGGGGGACAGGCTGATCCTGGACCAGCTTGCGCTCGATGCCAACGAAGCGGAGATGATCGATCACGTCGTGCTGCAGATGGAGCGCGAGGGCGGCATGGACCGGAGCGCGGCCATCGCGGACATGCGTTTCGATTTCATCGAGCGCGTCTGCGAGAGCACCGTGGTGAAGCCGAAGGAGAGCAGGGAGAGGATACGCTCGGAGAAGCTCGACCGCATCCTTACCGGAAAGTGGACCGCGATCCCCTGCTTCATCGGAATCATGGGGCTGGTGTGCTGGCTTACCTTCAACGTGATCGGGCTGTTCCTTCAGGAACTCCTGGAAGCAGGAGTGGAAGCCCTCTCCGGGCTCACGGAGCGGGCCTTCGCGGCGGCGGGCGTAAACGATGCGCTCACCGGGCTTGTGATCGACGGAATCTTCGGCGGCGTAGGAAGCGTGCTGAGCTTCCTGCCCATCGTTGTGACGCTGTTCTTCTTCCTCTCCCTGATGGAGGACTCGGGATACGTCGCGAGGGTCGCCTTCTTCATGGACAAGCTTCTGCGCAAAATCGGCCTTTCCGGAAGGAGCATCGTCCCGCTGCTCATCGGTTTTGGCTGCACGGTGCCCGCAGTCATCTCGACCAGAACACTTCCCAGCCGCAGGGACCGCAGGATGACCATCCTGCTCACGCCGTTCATGAGCTGCTCGGCCAAGATGCCGATC
>OMSM01000218.1 GCA_900313745.1 uncultured Lachnospiraceae bacterium | reverse complement strand
CGATCCCGACGTCCGGCGTGACGACCGGCTCCGCCGCGATGCCCTCGCAGTCGCAGGAAACGGACATGTTCCGCATCACGTTGATGTAGCACACGTTCTTCCCGAAGAAATCGATGGTCGCCTTCGTGGACTCGGTGATGCGCTCCATCAGCTCCTCCATGGCGATATCCCACTGGTTCGGCTGGCCCGGGGTCGTGTGGATCCAAGCCTTTCCGATCCTTCCGTCCGCGCAGCCGATGCCGATGTTCTTGTTGGAGCCGCCGAAGCCGCCCATCGCGTGGCCCTTGAAGTGGGTCAGGGTCAGCATGGAATCATAATCCAGCATGGTCTTTCCGACGGACATGTCGGTGAACCACTTGCCGCCCTTCACGGGAAGCAGCGCTGTGCCGGCATCGTCCGTGATATCGACCTCGGTGAACTCCGTCCAGCCGTTCACCTCGAGCGTCTTCCTGTGGTCCTCCGTCGTGTATCGGCCGCCTGCGTAGTAGGTGTTGGTCTCGATCACCGTCGCATCTGGAAGGCGTTCCGAAAGAAGCTTCTTCACCCATGGGCGCGGGATGATGTTCGGTCCCTTCGGCTCGCCTGTATGAAGCTTTACCGCGATCTTCCCGGTAAGCACGCCGCAGACCTTGTCGTAGATCTTGAGAAGGCCTTCAGGGGAGAGGTCCCTGGTGAAATACACCACTGATTCCCTGCCTGTCCTCTCCTCATAGGGGATGTAGATATTGCCGCCGGTTCCCGGAACTTTGCTGCCCATGGGGTACTCCTTTCTCAGCGCTTGTTGGAACGTCTCCAGATACCCATCTTCTCCGCCTCGGCGATCAGCTGGTCGCGGAAATCCGGATGGGCGATGCTGATGATGGCTTCCGCCCTCTGCCAGGTCGCAAGGCCCTTGACATTGACGATGCCGTACTCGGTGACGAGGTACATGACTGCGGTGCGCGGGTCGGTCGCGATGGAGCCGTTCGTCAGGGTCGGACGGATACGGGACTGCATCTGGCCGCCCTTCGGGGTGAAGGTGGAGCTCATGCAGATGAAGCTCTTGCCGCCCTTCGAGAGATACGCGCCCAGGACGAAGTCAAGCTGTCCGCCGGTGCCGGAGATCTGGTGGGTGCCGGAGGATTCCGCGTTGACCTGGCCGAAGAGGTCCATATCGACCGCGTTGTTGATGGACATGAAGTTGTCGATGGATCCGATGATGTACGGGTCGTTCGTGTAGTTGACCGGAGCTGCCATGACGCCCGGGTTGTTGTGCAGGTGGTCATACAGCTTCTTCGTGCCCGCGGCGAAGGCAAAGGTCTCGCGGCCCTTGTCGATGTTCTTCTTCGCGCAGGTGATCTTGCCCGCGTTGTAAAGATCCACGAAGCCGTCGACGTACATCTCGGTGTGGACGCCGAAGTCGCCAAGATCGGACTCGGCGATCATGGAACCGACCGCGTTCGGCATGCCGCCGATGCCCAGCTGCAGGCAGGCGCCGTTCGGGATCTCGTTCACGATGAGCTCAGCGACCTTGCGGTCGACCTCGGAGGCCGCGCCGCCTGCCGGAAGCTCCGGAGCCGCCTCGTTCTCGCCCTCGACGATCATGTCGACGTCAGAGATGTGGATGGCATTCTCGAAGCCGCCCTGGCAGTAGGGCTGGTTCACGTTGGTCTCGACGATCACGACCTTCGCCGCCGCGCAGACTGCCGCGAGGTGGGACGGCTGCGGGCCGAAGTTGAAGTATCCGTGCTCGTCCATGGGCGTCGTCTGGATGATCGCGACATCCGGCTTCGGCATGTTGGGATCACGGTAGAAACGCGGAAGCTCGGCGTATCTCATCGGGGAGAAGTAGCCGAAGCCTTCCTTCAGGGCCTTTCTCTCAATGCCGCTCATATGCCAGGAGTTCCAGCACATGTGCTCTGCCGGGTTCTCGATATCGTAGACTGCCGGACGGCGCATCAGGACACCGCCGCGGAACTTGACATCATGAAGCTCCGGGAGACGCTTTGCGAGAGCCTTGTCGACTGCGTAGGGCGTACCTACGCACCAGCCATAGTCAACCCAGTCGCCGGACTTGACGACTGCCGCCGCGGTATCGGCACTTACAAGCTTTGAAGCATACTGTTCCTGAATACTCATGAGATATCCTCCATCTTCCTTAGTTTTATCGCGATTGAATCTGTCTAGATTCTATCATTTCAGGAGCTGTTTTTCAATTCGGCCATGGGGACTGTCCCCATGGTCCAACACTTTGCCGTCCAAGTGTTGAGTAACCGGAAAACTGTTTAGCCATGGGGACAGTCCCCATGGTTCAAACAGCGTAATAGCGGTAGAAGCCGTCCTCTTTCCTGCGGGTGATCCTGCCGCGTTTTCTCAGGTAGTCGAGGTGTGAGAAGCACTCGCCGACCGCGAACCACTTCTGGGTGGGCGGGAACTCCGCCCAGTTTTTCGCGCGGATCTTCCAGCGCAT
>OMSM01000217.1 GCA_900313745.1 uncultured Lachnospiraceae bacterium | reverse complement strand
AGGTCAAGGAGCGAATCCGCGAAAATGTCCGTCTCTGCACGGAAGAACTCATCCGGTCTTCCCGTGCGGAGCTGGACGAGGCGTCCGCAAAAATGGCGCTGTACGTGAATGTCCAGACACTTCTGACCGTTGTGTTCCTCCTGATCGTGCTGCTCATGGCTGCCTTCGTCAACGAGCAGGTGCGGAAGCCGCTCACCCGGATGGTGGAGCGGATGCGGAAGGAGGAGAGCATTCCTCCCCAAGGCGCGGAAGAGCTGCAGTTTGTCACGCGAACCTACAACAGCATCCTTGAGGATAATCTGGCGACCCGCGAACAGCTCAGCCACAAGGCATCCCATGATCCGCTCACCGGCCTCTTCAACCGCGGCGCATATGAAATGATGCTTGAGAGTGTGGACATGGAACATGTCGCGTTCATTCTGATCGATGTGGATAACTTCAAGAGCGTGAACGACACCTACGGCCACGACGTGGGAGATCGCGTTCTCAAGCGCGTCGCGCAGGTTCTGAAGCACAGCTTCCGCTCCGTAGACGTGATCTGCCGGATCGGAGGAGACGAGTTTGTTGTTCTTATGACCCGTGCCAACAGCACGATGGCGGATCTTGTCCGCGGCAAGATCGAGCGGGCCAATTACCAGCTTATGCACCCCGAGGACGACCTGCCGCCCTTCTCCCTGAGCGTGGGCGTGGCGTTCTCCGATCGGAAAAATCCGCGCGGCGACATCTTCAAGGATGCCGACACCGCTCTGTACCGCGTCAAGGAAAACGGACACTGCGGCTGCGAGATATTCTGATACCAATTCCCCGCATAAACATCACAAACGGTTTTGCGTGAGCCGGCAGGGTGCGTAATAATGAAGAAACGTGAGGAAAAGGATTTACATGACCCGTCGAGGCGGAAACAGTATTGACTCTGTTGAGAGTATGTGATATAATAAAATCGAAAAATTGTGTATATTGGGGACGGAATGCGGAATGGAAGGAAAGAGGTTCGGCAAAAGAGCCTGGATCATCGCAGTCAATAGTCTGATTATCCTCTCTGTCATCGCCTTTGTCGCTGCCTATGCTGGGAAGTATAACAGGGACTATGTCGCGTCGCGGGTCAAGGCCTTCGAGGACCGCACCTTTGCAGAGGAACAGATCACGGCGAACTACCTGCGCGGCGAACAGCAGCTCTGCGATTCATGGGCGGCGTATATCCGGACGCACAGCCTGAATATGGACGAGGCTGTTTCCTTTGTTCGCGGCTCCCTCTCCCAGAACGGCGTCACCGCGGCGGTCCTTTATGCGGATACCCCAGAAATGGACGGGCTGTCCGCCTCCCCGAAAAACGGGACGACAAACGATTTTTCCGTTTCGTACCGGCAGATCCACCTGTTTCCGGAGAACGGGATCGGTACCGCGGAGGAGGTGCTTCCGGATAAACGGATCAACATCACCCGCACGTATACCAACCCCATCAACGGCATCCAGTCCATCGCGTTTTATGACCGCGTGACCCTGACTGAAGGAGGCCGTGAGAGGCAGGCTCTGCTTCTCCGGATTGTCCCGACGTACATACTCGAGGAACAATGGGTTTTCCCGAAGGAGGAATATCCGAACGCGGAGGTATCCCTCATCGATGCCGAGGGGAACTATATCATCCGCGGCAAATCTTTCAAGAACACTAATTTCTATGAGTTTTACAAGTCGTACAATACGACGGATCTGGCGGGGATCGAAGCGCTGACGGACGCTTTAACCTCCTCGACCGGCTCCCTTGTGATGCGCAACTCCAAAGATCAGGAGTGCCTCGTTGCCTATACGCCCATGCAGGCTTCGGACGGCTGGTCCATCCTCGCGTATCTGCGGATGGAGGACCTGGGAACGGGGAGCGTCGACTGGCTTCTGATCGGCGTGGTCACGGCGGGCCTGCTCCTGCTCATGCTGCTGGATTCCGCCGTCATGCTGAACTTCAACCGGAGACTGCGCGCGGCTGTGAAGGAGGCGGATGCGGCGAACCGCGCAAAGACGGACTTTCTCTCCACCATGTCCCACGACATCCGCACCCCGATGAACGCTATCATCGGGCTCACCACCATCGCGGAAAAGAATCTCGACGACCGCGACTCAGTCAGCGACTGTCTCAGAAAAATCGGGATGGCAGGCAGTCACCTGCTTACGCTAATCAACGATATTCTGGATATTTCCAAGGTGGAGAGCGGTCGCCTGACGCTCAACGCCGCGGACTTCTCCATTGTGGAGACCGCGGAGAATCTGGTCAACCTTTCCCAGCCGATGGTGAAGGAAAAGAATCTTCAGTTCAACTTCCGTGTCTCCGGCTTTGAGAAGGAATGGCTCTTGGCCGATCAGCTGCGTCTGAATCAGATCTATATCAATCT
>OMSM01000216.1 GCA_900313745.1 uncultured Lachnospiraceae bacterium | reverse complement strand
CTGACCTTCCTGATCTCGATGATTCTCAACAGCGGGACGAACTTTCTCTTCGGGACGATTTCCTTCGTCTCCAACTCGGTCTCGTCCATCCTGCAGCTCGCGCTCTCCGTGGACTATGCCATCATTCTGATCAACCAGTACAAGGAGGAGCTTAAGCATTACAGCGTCCGCGACGCGGCGATCGTCGCCCTGTCGAAGTCGATTCCCGAGATCCTCTCCAGCTCCCTGACCACGATCTCGGGCCTCTTTGCCCTGGTGTTCATGCAGTTTAAGATCGGCCAGGACATGGGCATCATTCTCATCAAGGCGATCCTCCTAAGCCTCCTTACGGTCTTCACACTGATGCCCGGCCTGATCGTCATCTTCTCGGGGCTTATGGAGAGGACGGCCCACCGGAACCTGCTCCCGAAGATTTCCTTCGCCGGGCGCTTCGCCTACGCCACGAGGCGGGTGGTCCCCGTCGTCTTCGTCGGCGTTTTTGCCGCTGCCGCATGGTACTCGCAGAAGTGCCCTTACGTCTACGGCTATTCCACACTGACCACCCCCATCCTTAACGAGACCCAGATCGCCGCGAACATGATCCGGGACAGCTTCGGCACGGAGAACTTCGTCGCCGTCGTCGTACCAGGGCATGATCATCATGCGGAGGAAAAACTGATCCGCCGGCTGGAGAGCCGGGACGAGGTGCACCACTGCCTGGGTCTGGCCAACACGGAGGCCCTGGGCGGCCGGATGCTCACGGATGAGCTTACTCCCAGGCAGTTTTCCGAGCTGACCGACATGGATTACGCGCTGATCGAGCTGCTCTACAGCGCCTACGCCGCGGACAACGGGGAATACGGGCGGATCATCGGCGGCGTGGCGAACTACCGCATCCCGCTGATGGACATGTTCCTTTTCCTTAACGGGAAGGTTGAGGAAGGATACGTCAACCTCGACCGGGAGACCCTGGATACGCTTTCCGATGCGGCAGGGAAGATTACCGACGGCAGGAAGCAGCTGGAGGGGGAGAACTACGACCGCATCCTGGTGTACCTGAACCTCCCGGAGGAGAGCGACGAGACCTTCGCCTTTCTGGGGGAGATGCACGCCATTGCCGCGGAGTTCTACGGCGACGAGCGGGTCTACGTGGTGGGACAGTCCACCAGCGAGCAGGACCTCCGAGCCTCTTTCGAGAAGGACAACATCATCGTCAGCGTCGTCTCCGTGCTTTTCGTGCTGGCCATCCTGCTCTTCACCTTCAAGTCCGCGGGAATGCCGGTGCTTCTGATCGCCATCATCGAGGGAGCGATCTTCATCAATTTCTCCTTCCCGACGGTGCTGCATAAGAACCTGTTCTTCATGGGCTATCTGATCGTCAGTTCCATTCAGATGGGCGCGAACATCGACTACGCCATTGTCATCTCCAGCCGGTATACCGAGATGCGCAGGACGGCGGACCGGAGGGACTCCATCATCGAGGCGCTGAATTTCGCCTTTCCGACGATCGTGACCTCCGGAACCATGATGATTCTCTCCGGCTTCGCCATCGGCAGGATGACCTCCGAGCCCTGTATTGTCGGCATCGGCGAGTGCCTTGGGCGGGGGACGACGATCTCCGTGTTCCTGGTCATGTTCGTGCTGCCGCAGATTCTTCTCGTCGGGGACAGGATCATCGAGAAGACCACCTTTGACCTGGCCCATCCCATCCAGATGCAGGAGGACAGCGGAATTATCCACATCAACGGCATGGTCAGGGGGACGATCAACGGCACGGTGGTCGGCAGCATGAACGCGGTGGTCCGGGGCGAGGTGAAGGCGGTCATCGTACACGGCGGAATGGAGAAGGAAGGCGTTCGGGAGGCGCAGGAGGTGTCCCTGGCGGAGAATGAGCCTGCGGAGAAGGAAGAGCGCACGGAAGACGAAGGGCGTGCCGCGGAGGTGAAGGAATGAAAACTGGTGAACGACGGACGGGAAGAACGGGCCTTAGGATCGCTGCGGTGCTTGCCGCGGCGGCAGTAACGGTTCAGTCCGCGCCGCTTGCGGCCAGGGCAGAGGAGACTGCCGCCGGGACAATGACGGAAAACCCGCAGACTGCCGGAGAGCCCCTTGTCTGGGAGCCGATTCCGGAGGAGGCCGCGGCCGGAGCGGACAGCGCGGAGCCTTCGGAGGATCCCGGGGCGGATATGCGCGCCGCAGAGGAAGAATTCGGCCCGGTGCCGGAGGGCGCGCTGCACATAGGAGATGAGGCGGACTTTCTCGCGTTCGCGGAGAACTGCAGGCTGGACCGCTATTCCGACGGCCTGACCGTGGTGCTGGACTCGGACATTGCGCTTG
>OMSM01000197.1 GCA_900313745.1 uncultured Lachnospiraceae bacterium | reverse complement strand
CTGGACTACACCTCGTGCGGCTATGACCTGCGCGGCTGGGTTCTGCTGCCGGACGGCTTCTCCGCGGAGAAGAGCTATCCCGCCGTGCTTGACATCCATGGCGGGCCGCGCTGCGCATACGGCGAGACCTTCTTCCATGAGATGCAGCTGTGGGCCGCGCGGGGCTTCGTGGTGTTCTTCACCAACATCAAGGGCTCTGACGGGCGCGGGGACAGCTTCGCGGATATCCGCGGCGACTACGGCGGAACGGATTTCCGCAATCTCATGGACTTCACCGATGCCGTGCTGAAGGCCTGTCCCAATATCGATCCCGCCCGGGTGTGCGTGACCGGAGGAAGCTACGGCGGCTTCATGACCAACTGGATCATCGGCCACACGGACCGCTTCTGCTGCGCGGCAAGCCAGCGCTCCATCTCCAACTGGGTCTCGATGAGCTTCATCTCCGACATCGGCCCGTTCTTCGGCCCCGACCAGTGCGGTGCGGAGGGGCTGTTCGGCGACGGGAATACCGGTAAAATGTGGGCCCAGTCCCCGCTGAAATACGCTGCAAGCGCGAGGACTCCCACCCTGTTCATCCACAGCGAGGAGGACTACCGCTGCCCGCTGCCCGAGGGAATGCAGATGATGCAGGCACTGGCAGCAAACGGCGTCGAGACCCGCATGGTCATCTTTAAGGGCGAGAACCACGAGCTCTCCCGCTCCGGCAGGCCGAAGCACCGCATCCGCCGTCTTAAGGAGATCACCGGCTGGTTCGAAGTCCACACGAAATGAAGTGCCAGGGGACGGTTCTCCGGTCAGTTTTCTGACAACTGACCGGAGAACCGTCCCCTGGCAAGTATTCTGACAACTCGCCACAGAACCGTCCCCTGGCACCTGCGGGTTTATAGCAGCACTTCCCTGTTTGTTCCGTAGAACACGTCTTCTCTCCCGCTGATTTTCTCCAGGAAACGCTCGAACCTGTCCCAGTTGCGGTTTCCGTCGAATTCGTAGGCGTGTCCCCAGACGTAGAAGATCTGGGGCCCGCCGGGCTCCGCAGCTATAAAGCGCTCCGCGAGGTCAAAGAGCTGTTCATCGTCGTGATGGCAGGTAGGCCTGAACTCCAGGAGCTTTGTCTGGACGTCAAAGCTGTGCGAGCTGTTCACGCCTCTCGCGTATTTCAGCCCCATCTCGCCGACTACCTTAAGGACAGTGTCATTGTACGCGCCGTAAGCGTAGGCCATGCCTGCAGGCTCCGTGCCGAAAATCTCCGTGAGGTTCCGGTAATCCTCCAGGAGCTCCTTCCGGATCTCCGCCTCCGGGTATTCCGTCATATTCATGTGTGTAAGCCCGTGCACGGCGATTTCATGGCCCTTGTAGATGTCCAGGCACTCCGCGAGGTTCATCCGGTGCACCTGGACGCCCTTGTACTGCCAGGTACTGTTCTCCCGGTTAAGCCCCGAATTCAGATTAAACGTGGCTTTCAGCCCGTAGCGGTTAAACAGCGCCGCAAGACGGATATCCTGCTCGATTCCGTCGTCGTAGCTGAAGGTCACTGCCTTCCTGTAATTCTCAGTCCATTTCATCATCCCTTACCTCCATATGTCTGCGGGATCAGTTCGTCTCCGCGCAGCTGATAACTGAGGTTTACTCCTGATCCTCTTCCCCGGTGTCCTCGGTTTCCGGTCCGGTGGGAATAAGCTCCTCCAGAGCGGCGTGCACCACAAAATACTGCCCGCTGCCGGAAGCGCCATGGCAGGTGGAGAGCGTGATCAGCCGGGGATACTCCGAGAAGTCCACCGCATCCCTGCCGTTTTCGTAGTTCGATACTCTGAGGATGGAGTCGACAAAGGCGTCGTAGTACTCCTTGTTCTTCACCTCCATGTAGGCATCACTGTAGCCGCCGGTCACATAATAGCCGAAAATCCGGTAGCGCCGGACCGCCTCAGGAACAAAGATCTCTTCACCCTGCGCAGGCAGCTCATCCTCCGGCCCGGTTTCCCCGCCGCTAAAACTCCCTGCATTTTCCGCGGTCTCTCCTTCTCCGGGGCTTTCCGCGTCCTCCGGGTTCTCTCCTTCGCCAGTGCTTTCCGCGTCCTCTGCGTCAGTCCGCGGCGGCATGTGCCTCGCACAGGTATAGATGTATATATATGGATCCGTATCGCAGAGCTCCGTGTTCTGGATGAAGCGCTTAAGCGAGCCGAACATGGTCATGTTGCGCATGTTGTGGCCGTAGATCAGCGTGTTGTAGTCGGTGAAGTCCGCGCGGTGCCGGCAGTCCACGAAGATGCAGCCGGAAGAGATTCTGCTGCCCTCAAATGTTACATGGAGATAGTGGTCGTTGTCCTCCCCCTGTACCATGGGATAGACGAGGTCCAGCGCGGGAATGGTGATAATACCGAGATAATCCGGATTGATCTCCTTCAGCTCGTCGTGACTGATCTCCAGCCCGGGATAAAAGCCCCACATCTCCTCCGGCGCCCAGTCCGCGAGAAAGCGCCAGGAAAACGGCTTCTCCTCCGTCTCCTCCGGCACCGGCTCCTCTATGGCCTCCTCCGGGATCACCTCCGCCTTCGGCTCCGCTACGACGAGTTTTGCGAGCGCGTCGTACTCCGCCTTCGCCCTCTCATATTCCAGGAGCTCCAGCACAAGTTTTGACATGGATACGACAAAAACTGTACTGAGAATAATCGTCAGCACCAGAAGCACGGGATTGCGGCGGCGCCTTCTTCTGTCGTTTTTTCGCTTGTTCATTAAGATTGTCCTTTATTTACCGCAGCAGCTCCGCGTAGGCCACAAGGAGGTCCTCCGCGCTGTTTAAGAGATCGTCCTCATCCTTCTCCAGAGAGCCGGTGGGTTTATAGCTGTACTCAAACTGCGGCGTACCTCTTGCCGCAAACCGGAGCTTGTCCTTGTACTTCCTCAAAAGCTGCGGAATGTTCTCCACGCGGACGGACGCGTTCTTCTCCGGGATAATGCGGATAAATCCTGCATATCCTGTAATTTCGCTGATCTCCAGGCTGCCCGCCACCGAGCGGATGAGCGCGATGCGCAGCAGGTTCTTCGCGGGAGGCGGGATTTCTCCGAACCTGTCCGTGAGCTCATCCTTCATCTCCTCCGCGGCATCGGTGCTGTTAATTGCAGATATTTTCTTATAAATTTCCAGCTTCTGGGCCTCGTTGACGATGTAGCTCTCGGGGAGGAAGGCATCCACGGAGAGGTTGACCCTCGCCCCGTGCTCCTCCTCCACCTCCTCGCCTTTGGCGCGGCTCACCGCTTCTCCCAGAAGCTTGCAGTACAGGTCATATCCCACGGAGGCCATGTGCCCGTGCTGTGCCCTGCCAAGCACGGAGCCCGCCCCGCGGATCTCCAGGTCGCGCATCGCGATACGGTACCCGCTGCCCAGGTCCGTGAATTCCCGTATTGCGGAAAGCCGCTTCTCGGCCACCTCCCTCAGCATGCGGTCCTTCCTGTAGAGAAGGAAGGCGTATGCCGTCCTGTCGGAACGGCCGACGCGCCCGCGGAGCTGATAGAGCTGGGCAAGTCCCAGCCGGTCGGCATCCTGGATGATCATCGTGTTCACATTGGAGATGTCCAGCCCGGTCTCGATGATCGTCGTCGAGACCAGGACGTCGATCTCCCGGTTGATGAAGGCATACATGACGCGCTCCAGCTCCCGCTCATCCATTTGTCCGTGAGCGTAGCTTATCCTTGCCTCCGGGATCATCTCCTGGAGCTTTCCCGCCACCTCGGCGATGTCATTCACCCGGTTGTGCACATAGTAGACCTGCCCGTGCCTCGCGACCTCCCGGACGACAGCTTCCCGCACGAGCTCGTCGTTCTGTTCCATGACGTAGGTCTGGATCGGCCTTCTCTCCTCCGGGGCCTCCTCGAGGATGCTCATGTCCCGGATGCCCACCAGGCTCATGTGCAGCGTCCTCGGAATCGGCGTCGCGGTAAGCGTGAGCACGTCCACGTTTTCCCTGAGCTTCTTTATTTTCTCCTTGTGCGTGACGCCGAAGCGCTGCTCCTCGTCCACCACAAGAAGCCCAAGGTTCTTGAATTTCACGTCCTTCGACAGCAGCCTGTGGGTGCCGATCACAATGTCCGTCATTCCCGAGGCAAGCCCCGCAACGGCCTTCTTCACCTCCGCTGCGGTCCGGAAACGCGAAAGCACCTCAACGTTCACCGGATAGCCTCTCAGCCTCTCGGTGAAGGTATTGTAGTGCTGCTGTGCCAGGATCGTCGTCGGAACGAGAACAGCCACCTGGAACCCGTCCTGCACCGCCTTGAAGGCGGCCCTCAGCGCGACCTCGGTCTTGCCGTAGCCCACGTCGCCGCAGATCAGCCGGTCCATGATCTTCGGGGACTCCATGTCCTTCTTGGTGTCCTCGATGGCAGTAAGCTGATCCTCTGTCTCCTGGTAGGGGAACATCTCCTCGAACTCCCGCTGCCACACGGTATCCTGTCCGAAGGCATGTCCCTGCATGGACTGCCGCTTCGCGTAAAGCTCCACCAGGTCGTCCGCGACGGTCTCCACCGCCCTGGCTACTTTCGAGCGCGTATTCTGCCATTCCGACGTGCCAAGGCGGTTGAGTTTCGGCTTCGCCTCCTCGCCCATGGAGTATTTCTGCAGCACGGAGAGCTCCGTCGGAAGGACATAAAGGATCCCGCCCTGCCCATACTCGATCTTCAGATAATCCTTGGCGATGTGATCGACTTCGATTTTCTCGATGCCGCGGTAGATTCCGATGCCGTAATCCTCATGAACCACGTAATCGCCCACCTTGAGGTCGGAGAAGCTGCGTATGCGCTCGCCCCCCTCATATCGGTGCGCCTTCGGCTTCCGCTTCTTCTCCGCGCCGAAGATATCTGTCTCCGCGATGACCGTGAACTTTAAGTCCGTGTACTCAAAACCGTGAAGCAGCTGGCCATAGCCCGCCATGATTTCGCCGGGCTTCAGCTCCCTCTCGGGGTTGTCGCTGTAGAACGCGGTGACGCCTTCGCCCGTGATATCCTCCGCGAGGCGCTTTGCCCTGGTTCTGGACGCGGAGAGGATGAGCACGCGGCTCTCGTTTTTCTTCAGTTTCTTCAGATCGGAGAGGAGCGTGTCAAAACTGTTGTTGTACGGGGCGGTGCTCCTTGCTCTCAGGTGAAGCCTGTGTTCCTCGGGAAAGAGCATTGACGGCATCCCCAGCGTACTTAGCCCGACCCTCAGGAAACGGGCCATCGAGGCCTCCACCTCCTCCGTAGGAATGAGGAGATCCATCTGCCCGGGAAGGATGTAGCCCTTCTCCGCCCGGGAGACCATGCTCTCCCGGAACTCGGCCTCCACCGCGAGAGCGCTCTCCCTCGTGCGCGCAGGTTCATCGACGAAGAGCATCGTCCGCTTCCTGTCAAAGAAGGACAAAAGCCCGTCGCTCGCGGGGTAGAAATACCTTATGTAGCTCTCAAGGCCGCTCTGCAGATCCCTCAGATTGGCCTCGTCAACAGCTTCCTCCACCGCGCTCTTAAGCCTCGCGGACTCCTCTGTCTTCATCTCCCTCCGGAGTGCTGTGTAGCGCTGTTCCAGTTCCTCCCGTATGCGCCGCACCCCGTCGGCGATTCGCGCCCCGGAGAGGATGAACTCCGTCGCAGGATAGATCCTGGTGGTCTCCAGCTGCTCTATGGAGCGCTGTGAAAGGATGTCAAAACTTCTGATGGATTCGATCTCGTCTCCCCAGAACTCGATGCGGCAGGGATTCTCCTCCGTGAGGTCATAGATATCCACAATGTCGCCGCGGATCGCGAACTGCCCGGGACTGTCGACCTGGTAATTGCGCTCGTATCCCATCTCCACCAGCCGCTCCGCGATGCTGTCTTCGGAGATGGTCTCCCGCCTGGACAGGGAGAGCACGTGATCCTTCATCACCGCCAGCGGCGCCTGGGGCGTCATCAGGGCGGCAAATGTGGTCACCACAGTCACGGTTCTCCCCTCCAGCAGCCTCCGCAGGCAGCGGATGCGCTGGGTCGTGATCTCCCTGCTCCTTAAGTCCGCCTGATAGAAGATCAGGTCCTTCGCCGGGAAGAACACCGTGTTGCGGTCATAATATCTGCAGTCCTCGTAGAGCTCCTTCGCGCGGATATCACTGTAGGTCACAAAAAGCCGGACCACGGAGCGTCCGGCGAGCTCCCCGGCCTCGGTCAGGGCAAATGAAAGCTGGAGTTTCTGGGAGTCCACGCAGCCGTCGAAATCGCAGGCAGCCGGAATGCCGTCCGCAGCGGGAACACCTTTCCCGCCCGGACGGATGTCCGCGGATGCCTCTCCTGCCAGCATTGCCACCGCTTTCTGATAAAATTGTGCATCCCTGAGAGGTGCGGTAATTGTGCGCATGAAATCTACCGAAAAGAAAGAAGATTAAGGCTACTTCACATTATAGCGGGTCATCGCCCGGTCCGGTCCTTCGGCGAGGATCATCTCAACAGCATCGGCAGCCCTGCTCTCCGCGTCCCCGATTGCCTCGCGGTCCGCCTTTCCGGGGTGCCCCAGGACATGATTTGCCAGATCCGCATCGGGTGCGGGCTTTCCGCCGACTCCCACCCTGATCCGGATGAAATTCTGGGTTCCGAGATGCTGAATGATGCTCTTCAGTCCGTTATGCCCGCCGGCGCTTCCCTTCAGGCGGATCCTGAGCCTTCCCGGTTCAAGATCAATGTCGTCGTTTATGACTATCAGGCTGCTCTCCGCGTCCGCCTTGTAGAAATCCACCAGTTCCCTTACCGCTTCTCCGCTGAGGTTCATGTAGGTCATGGGTTTGGCCATGACTACCCTGCGGTCCCCGATCCTGCCGGTGACCACCTGGGACTTCCCGAAGCGCTTCGGGGAGGAGAAATCATAGCGGTCATAGAGAATGTCGATTACATCGAATCCGACGTTGTGCCGCGTTCCTTCGTACTGCCGCCCCGGATTGCCGAGGCCGGCGATAATCACCAGTGAGTCCATAATAGATTATTTTATCATACCGAAGGGCATAATCGTGAGGTGAAGAACAAAGAGGGAAGCTGCATTTCTGCGCTTCCCTCTTCCCTGAAATGATCTTCAGATCTGCTTAATAAGTCTCTGCGTCTGGTTCCTGCAGACATTCCTCATAGCGCTTGAGGATGACCTCCTCAAGACGTCTGCGCATGTCTGCGTTGATAGGATGAGCGATATCTCTGAATTCACCGTCTCCCGACTTCTTGCTGGGCATGGCGATGAAAAAGCCCTTTTCTCCCTCGATTACCTTGATGTCATGCACTACGAATTCGTTGTCTATCGTGATCGAAACAACCGCTTTCATCTTCCCGTCTTTTGCGACCTTACGCACTCTGACATCCGTGATTTCCATAGAACTCACTTGTCCTTTCTGTGCTTGTATTTGACGGCTGATGCTGTTTCTCAGATATAGTATCTGTCATGCTTCTCCACAACAATCTTCACACCGTTTTCTCCGCGGAAGTAGGCATTGGCCTGAAGTGTGTCGCGGCTCTCGACGATGCAGTTCTCGATGTAGGTGTTGTCGCCGATGTATACGTCATTCAGAATGATTGAATTGCGGATGACGCAGTTGTTGCCGACATATACCTTGTGGAAAAGTATGGAGTTCTCGACTGTGCCGTTGATGATGCAGCCGGCAGCCAGAAGGCTGTTGTGCACCGTTACACCGACATTGAACTTTGCCGGAGGCAGATCGAGAACCTTGGAATTCACCGTGGGATACTGCTTGAAGAAGTAGTTTCTGACCTCGGGCTTTAAGAAGTCCATATTCGTGCGGTAGTAATCATCGACAGAAGCGATGTTGCTCCAGTAGTTCTCCGTCCTGTATCCGTAGATTCTCTTCACATCCTTGTAGCGGATGAGAATGTCCTTGACGAAGTCGTAGCGGCTCTCGTCCTGCGCGCGCTCAAGAAGTTCAATGAGCTGCCTGCGGCGAATGACATAGATTCCGCAGGAAATCGTGTTGGACCTGGCGACGATGGGCTTCTCCTCGAACTCGGTAATCCGGTTCTCCTCGTCCATGCGCACCGTGCCGTAGCGCTCCACATTCATGTCCGCGGGCATGTCCTTCACGACCACGGTAATGTCTGCCTTGCGCTCGATGTGGTATTTCAGCACCTCGTTGTAATCCATCTTGTAGACGCAGTCGCCGGAGGTGATCACCACATAAGGCTCATGCGAATTCTTGAGGAAATTGAGGTTCTGTGCGATGGCATCCGCCGTACCCCTGTACCAGCTGTTGCTCTCCTGGGTAATGGAGGGGGTGAAGAGGAAGAGGCCTCCCTGCTTGCGCCCGAAATCCCACCACTTGGAGGAGCTTAAGTGCTCGTTCAGGCTTCCGGAGTTGTACTGGGTAAGCACTGCCACCTTCTGGATCTGGGACTGCTCCATGTTGCTGAGAGCAAAGTCAATGCTGCGATAACTGCCGGCAATGGGCATCGCACATACAGCCCTCTTCTCGGAGAGCTGCTTCATGCGCTTGCTGTTGCCGCCCGCAAGTATGATTCCGATCGCTCTCATAGCTCGTCACCTGCCTTTACTAGACTGCGGCCGCTGGCCAGATGGCCGT
>OMSM01000456.1 GCA_900313745.1 uncultured Lachnospiraceae bacterium | reverse complement strand
GGCTATTTAATGCTTGACGGCGCGTTCCCGGAGGGGAAGGAGGACGGCGACAGGCTTTACGTCGTCTTTGAGGCGGAGGACACGCTGAATGCGGGCAGCCGGCTGGTGAACATCTATGAGTACACCTGGAGTGAAGGCCCTGAGACCGTGTGGATCTACAATCCGGCCATGGCGGACTGAGGCGCGGTTTTTTTCCTGTTTTCCGCGCTGATTCTTGACATGTTCTTAGCAATTCATTATAATGTCGCGGATAAAAGCAATGACGAAGACAGTAGATCCTGAAAGAAAGCTTCAGCGAGCCCGGGACGGTGGAAGCCGGGTGCGAGTAGAGCAGGGTTGAATATCCCTTCCGAGCTTCGGAACTGAACGCGGCCGCTAAAAGGCCCCGCCGGACGCTTAGGCGCAGCGGTGCGGGAAATGCGGGCGAAGTAAGTGCCGGCGTCCTCTCCGCGTTAGGGAGATCGCTGTGAAACGAAAGACCTCTTAAATCGGAGGCGGTACGCCGGAAGGCCGGCCGCACTGGGAGGGAGGCATTCCGGAAGCAGATGTAACGGTGGTACAACGAGGCTTAAAGCCCCGCCCTTTGCATGAAGGGCGGGGCTGTTTATTTACCTCGTGCTGTGAGGATCCGGGGCGGCAGGAAGCCCTGAGCGCCGGATCAGGAGGAAAGCGATGTACAAGAAGGTAAACACCGACCTGAATTTTGTCGAGAGAGAGCATGAAGTCGAGCGCTTCTGGACAGAAAACGACATCTTCAACAAGAGTGTCGCCGTCCGCGAGGGAAGCCCGATCTACATGTTTTACGACGGGCCGCCCACGGCGAACGGAAAGCCGCACATCGGCCACGTGGAGACGCGCGTAATCAAGGACATGATCCCGCGCTATCACACGATGAAGGGCGAGCAGGTGCCGCGCAAGGCCGGCTGGGATACCCATGGCCTGCCGGTGGAGATCGAGGTGGAGAAGGAGATCGGCATCGAGGGCAAGGAGGCCATCGAGGAGTACGGTCTCGAGCCCTTTATCCAGAAGTGCAAGGAGTCCGTCTGGACCTACAAGGGCATGTGGGAGAAGTTCTCGAAGATCGTCGGCTTCTGGGCCGACATGGACAACCCCTATGTCACCTATTATGACGATTATATCGAGTCCGAGTGGTGGGCCTTAAAGGAGATCTGGAAGAAAGGCCTGCTCTACAAGGGCTTCAAGGTCGTGCCCTACTGCCCGAGCTGCGGAACTCCCCTGTCCTCCCACGAGGTCGCGCAGGGCTACAAGACGCTCAAGGAGCGCTCGGCTATCGTCCGCTTCAAACTAAAGAACGAGGACGCGTATTTCCTGGCATGGACCACCACGCCCTGGACCCTGCCCTCCAACATCGCGCTCTGCGTGAACCCGGAGGAGAGCTACGCAAAGGTGAAGGCCGCCGACGGGTACACCTATATCCTTGCGGAGGCGCTTCTGGACACTGTCCTCGGTTCCCTGTCCGGCAAAACTGATGACGGCGCGGAGATCCCGGCCTACGAGGTGCTCTCCACCATGCCCGGAAAGGAACTCGAGTACACCGAGTATGAGCCGCTCTACGAGGGAGCGAGAGAGGCTGTGGAGAAGCAGCACAAGAAGGCCTTCTTCGTCTACTGCGACGGCTATGTCACCATGACCGACGGTACCGGCATTGTCCATATCGCGCCGGCCTTCGGTGAGGACGATGCCCGCATCGGGCGCATCTACGACGCCCCCTTTGTGCAGATGGTGGACGCCGCCGGCCGCATGAAGCCCGAGAGCGGAAAGTTCGCGGGCATGCGCTGCAAGCCCACGAAGAAAGAGATGGACGAGGGAGCGGTGAGCTGCGATCCCGAGGTCTTAAAGGATCTGGAGGAGCGCGGGCTTCTCTTCGGCGCACCGAAGTTCGAGCACGACTATCCCCACTGCTGGCGCTGCAATACCCCTCTTCTTTACTACGCGAGGGAGTCCTGGTTTATCCGCATGACCGCAGTGCGCGACGACCTGGTGCGCAACAACAAGGAAATCAACTGGGTTCCCGCCACCATGGGCGAGGGCCGTTTCGGCAACTGGCTGGAGAATATCCAGGACTGGGCGATCTCCCGCGACCGCTACTGGGGAACTCCTTTAAACATGTGGGTCTGCCCGGACTGCGGGAAGCAGATCGCGGTCGGATCGAAGAAGGAGCTCGCCGAGCTCTCCGGCGATCCGGAGGCGGAGCACACCGAGCTTCACCGCCCTTATGTGGATAAGTTTGTGATCCCCTGCCCGGACTGCGGCGGAAGCATGAAGAGAGTGCCCGAGGTCATTGACTGCTGGTTTGACTCCGGCGCATGCCCTTATGCCGAGCTGCACTATCCTTTTGAGAACAAGGAGCTCTTCGAGAAGCAGTTCCCTGCGGCATTTATCTCCGAGGCGGTCGACCAGACCCGCGGATGGTTCTATTCCCTCCACGCGGAGGCGACGCTGCTCTTCAACAAGCCGGCCTTTAAGAACGTCATCGTCATGGGCCTTGTGCTGGACGAGAACGGCGACAAGATGAGCAAGTCCAAGGGCAACGCCATCGATCCCATGGACGCCCTTGCCACCTACGGGGCGGACGCGATCCGCTGGTATTTCTACACGAACAGCGCGCCCTGGCTTCCCAAGAAGTTCTCCGGCGCGGCGGTGAAGGAGGGACAGCGCAAGTTCCTCGGCACCCTCTGGAATACCTACGCGTTTTACACGCTTTACGCGGACATCGACAGTTTTGACCCGACGAAATACACGCTGGATTATGACAAGCTGTCCGTCATGGACCGGTGGATT
>OMSM01000215.1 GCA_900313745.1 uncultured Lachnospiraceae bacterium | reverse complement strand
GCCGGCGGGGGTGATGCGGGCGAAGGCGGCGGAACCCATGACGGCGAAGACCATGCGGGCAGCGGCGGAGCCTACGACCTTGACGGAGATGGGGACCGCGAACTCTGTCCGGCCAGGCACGGGCGGGAAGCCGCACTGCCGCTCAAAACGGTGGCAGAGCGTTTCTTTGCGGAGCACAGCGACGAAGAGATCGCCGACTGGGGCCGGCCTTTCCGGGAGGTGCCGCAGCTTGTGCGGCAGATGGCGCAAAGCGTGCGCTTCGGCAGCATTTCCATCTCTGACTATGTCAACGTTTTGGACCGGGAAGCGGAAGAACAGCTCTGCGCGATGGTGTTCTGGCTGGACGAGGACACGGCTTACGCGGCTTTTGAAGGGACTGACAGTTCCTTCATTGGTTGGAAAGAGGACTTCGGGCTGAGTTATCTCAATGAGATCCCTGCGCAGCGGCACGCGGTCGAATTCCTGAATTTGGCATTTGCAGAAAAATGCCCGCGGACGCTTTATGTCGGCGGACATTCGAAGGGCGGCAATCTGGCGGTTTATGCCTCTGCCTTTTGTGACGAAGCGATCCGCGAGCGGATCGTAAAGGTGTATTCCAATGACGGGCCCGGCTTCCGTCCGGAGATCGCGAACAGTCATTCGTATCAGGCGCTGCTGCCGAAGGTGACGGGCATTCTGCCGGATTCCTCCCTGATCGGAGGGCTTCTGGACAGCCGCGCCCTGACGCTGATCATCCGCAGTACCGTGTCCGGCTTCGGGCAGCACGACGCCTTTACCTGGGAGGTCCTCGGGACCCGGTTTGTCGCTTCCGTGCGGACTGAGAGCGGCCGCTTCTACGACCAGGTCCTGCGTCTCTGGCTCACCCGCGTGAGCGACTACGAACGCAAGCTCTTTACGGATACGCTTTTTGACCTGCTGGAGGCGGGCGCCGATACGATTGCCGAGTTCAAGGCCGACCCGCTGCGGGCCGCGCTGGAAATGATCAAGGCTTCGCAGAAGATCAAGCCGAAGACGCGGGCGGAGCTTTCCGAGATTCTCAGGCAGCTGGCGGCGAGCGGCGCCGACACAGTATTTACAGTATTTAACAAAGATCGGGACCGGTAAAACGGTCCCGATTGTGTTACTATTCGAGCTGTCATGGCTGAGCTTAGCCCAGCCGGAATCTTACTCAAGGATGGTGATGCGGCCCTGTCCGTACGGGTCGGCGTACTCTTCGCTGATTTCTCCGCCTAAGGTGTCCACGATGTAGCCGAGCAGCACCTGGTTGTCGAGCTTGACACCGTCCTGGAGGACCGGGTCGCCTTCAAACATGGAGAAGCCGTCTCCCTTTTCCCGAAGCAGGAAATTCTGGCTCGCCAGTGTATATTTCTTTTTCGGGTCCAGCGGTTCATCACCGACCATGACATTCTGCACTCTGCGCTTGCCTTTGACGCCGCTGAACAATCCGTGATCATCCTGAGTACAGGAACTCTCGACTGCAGAATTGATCTCATAGCTCAGGCCTGATACCTGCAGGAATCCGCCGTTTTCGCCCGGCACAGCCCGGCTGCCCCATTCCAGTGCATCCAGGACCTGCTGTCCTGTCACTTCCATGACGACGAGCGAATTTCCGAACGGGTGGACGCCGATGATTTCTTCGTTGGTAATGTCTCCTTTTTCAATGCTGATGCGGATCGCGCCGCCATTTACAAAGGCAATGTCCGTCCCGGACTGATACCGGTACGCATCCGCGCACAGGTCTCCCAGATTGGTTTCGGCGCGTCTGACCATGCGGATCCGGTTGCCGCTTGCGTCTACTTCTGTCGGATCAAAGATGGTGAGTTCAACTGCGGAGGTGGCCACCACTTGTTTTAACTGCTCATCAAATGCATGTTCTGCAATCTCTACCTCATCCCGCATTTCATTGCGGATGTCCAGAAGTTCCGGGGCAGGTTCCTGGTTCGGCCAGGTCCAGATTCCCGTCTCTTTGATCGTCCCGTCTGCGGTAATGTGACTGTAGCCGATGCAGTTCATCTTGGTGCCGACTGCGGAACGGGTCACTTCTTCCCCGTTTTTGTTTTTCATTACGATCTGGTCCGTGTCATGGCTGTGCCCGTCCAGGCACACATCAATGCCGGAGGTATTGGCAATCACATCCGCATAGGTCCAGGGCGAACACACGTCTTCATTTCCAAGGTGTGAGACCAGGTAAACGAAGTCCGCTCCTTCCGCGCGGGCAGCATTTGCAGCGTCCTCAACGGCCCGGTAGACTTTCCCGCCCGTCTGGTCATCCTCCATGAAGCTGTAGACATATTCTCCTTTTTCGTTTTGGAAATTGATCGGAGCGGAACTGGAAACCGTTGTCGGTGTCGTCACGCCCACAAAGCCGATTTTCTTTCCTGCCGCTTCCAGAACGACATAGGGCTTGAAGACCAGCTCGCCCTGATGCATAAAATTGCAGGAAATATATGGGAAATGGGCTTTTTTCACCAGTTCCAGAAAGTTGGCCGTGCCATAATCGTATTCATGGTTTCCCGGGATCGCGACGTCGTATTTG
>OMSM01000209.1 GCA_900313745.1 uncultured Lachnospiraceae bacterium | reverse complement strand
CTCTCCGGCATTAAGATGAGCGATATTAAGGGCGCAATCATCTCCTCGGTGGTTCCCACGGTCACGAACACCCTTAAGGAGGCCGTCCGTCTCATGACCGGCGGCGTAGAGGCACTCGTCGTCGGCGTAGGCATCCGCACCGGGCTGGACATCGGCCTGGACGATCCCGCGAGCATCGCCGCGGATCTTGTCGCCACCGCGGTCGCCGCCAAGGAGGACTATCCGCTGCCTGCCATCATCATTGACATGGGCACCGCCACCACCGTCACCGTTGTCAACGCCGACGGCCGCTACATCGGCGGCGCCATCTACCCCGGCGTCGGAATCTCCTTAAACGCCCTGGTGAGCGGCACCTCGCTCCTTCCCAACATCGAGATCGCCCCTCCGAAGAAGGCTATCGGCACCAACACCATCGAGGCCATGAAATCCGGCCTGTTCTACAGCGAGGTCGGGGCGCTGGACCTGCTGATTGACCGTTTCAAGGAGGAGATGGGCGTTGCGGACTGCACCATCGTCGCCACCGGCGGAATCGCCGGAAAGGTCGCGCAGTACTCGCGCCATAATATCATTCTGAACGATGTGCTGCTGCTCCGCGGGCTGGAGATTCTCTACAAGAGGAACACCCAGGAGCCCAGAAAGAGGACGAAGAAGCGCGGATAACAGCAACTCACGGTAAAGGAAAAGGCAGCTGCACCGTTGCGCAGCTGCCTTTTCTATTGTAAAAACTCCCTCGTCAGTTTTTCTTCGTGTATCCCCTGAAGATCTCCAGGAATTTCGGGCTCAGCATAAGCAGAGCGATCATGTTGGGAATGACAATGAAACCGACGGCCATATCCGCCAGATCCCAGACCTTCTCCACCTCGAGGGTAACCGAGAGAACGGGAAGGACGAAGAACAGCCACTGGAGGATCTTCACGGCCTTCTCACCGAAAATGTACTCCACGCAGGTCCTGAACTCCACGAAGAATCCAAGATAGCTGGAATAGGTGAAAAGTACGACCGCGATGCACAGGACAACGATACCTACCGTGCCCCAGACGCTGCGGAACGCATCAAAGGTCAGGACAACGCCCGTGTTGCCGTCGCTCCAGACGCCGCTGCAGAGGATGGCCAGAGCGGTCAGCGTGCAGATAATAATGGTGTCGATGAACACCTCCAGCACGCCGTACATGCCCTGATGCGCAGGGTTGTCGGTCTGTGCGGTGGCGTGAACGGTAGTCGCGGTTCCCATACCGGCCTCATTGGAGAAGATGCCGCGGGCAGCGCCTCTTCCCATGGCCAGGGAGATTGTGGAGCCGGCAAAGCCGCCGATGGCAGGAGCGGGAGCGAACGCATATTTCACGATCATCCCGATCGCTGCCGGAATCTGTCCGGCGTGCATGACCACTACGGCCAGGCAGGCGACGATATAGATGATGATCATCGGAGGAACCAGCCTGCCGCAGAAATCGCCGATCTTCTTGATGCCGCCCATGAGAACAACGATGCAGGCAGTAACAGCTACGACTATTCCGGAAACCAGGAGCGGGATCTTAAACACGTCCTGAACGCAGGTCGCAAGGGTGTTCGGCTGGATGAAGCAGGCATCCGTGAGGACCTCGATCAGCAGTGCAACCGCGTAGAAACCGGCCAGAATCTTTCCGGCCTTGCCAAGGCCGTCCTTCATGTAGTGCATGGGGCCGCCGTAGTACTCGCCGGACTCGCTCTTCTTGCGGTACTTCACCGCCAGGGTGACCTCAGCCATCTTGGTCATCATTCCGACGATCGCGATGATCCACATCCAGAAGACCGCGCCGGGGCCGCCGATGGCGATGGCCGCCGCAACACCGGCAATGTTGCCGCTGCCGACGGTGCCGGCAAGAACGGTGGACAGAGCCTGGTAGGGCTTTAACTCCCCTTCGCCGCCGTCGGATTTCTTCTCCTTGCCGAATACCTCTCCGATAGTATGAGACCACCAGGTCTTAATCCCGGTAATCTGGAAAAACCCGGTGCGGACGGAGAGATAAAGCCCGACGCCCACCATCAGGATCATCAGCGGAGTTCCCCACAGGAAATCCGTCAGATTATAGAGTGCTTCCCACATAATAACCTCCTCATAAATTCATTGTTCCCCGGGCAGATACCGTAATCCGCCCG
>OMSM01000208.1 GCA_900313745.1 uncultured Lachnospiraceae bacterium | reverse complement strand
TCCTTCCTTGGCGGCGATCTCGGTTCCATCTCGGGACTCTCCAGCGCGGATTTCCTGTCCGACAGGGCGCTGTCCGACGAGGAGACGCTGCAGTACATCACGGACAACAGTTTTGACGGCAATTCCCTTATCTGGACGAAGAACGGGGACGGCGATTATTACATGTATCTGCCCGAGCAGCAGTGGTCTCTGGTCAGGGGCCTCCTGCTGAACGCTTTCCTTGACGACGGCGAGGGGTACATCGATCTCGGCCTGGACAACGTCTTCGATTTCGACGAGTACGGCAACCTGCTTCCGGATACCAGCGGATACTGGATCGCGATCAACAAGCAGCCGGTAGCCTACTACTTCCTGGATCAGGTGGTTAACGGTGAAAGCTCCGAGATATCGGGATATGTTCCCTGTTATCTCAACGGGAACCGTGCGAATCTGCTCATTGTTTTCAACGACGAGCACCCCGGCGGGTGTGTTGTCGGTGCGCAGAGCGTCTATAAAAACGGGGAAACGGACACTGTCGCGAAGAACATGTATGAGCTTCAGGACGGCGACACCATCGATTTCCTCGCGGATTACTACACCTACGACGGCGAGTTCATCGACAGCTACATGATCGGCGACCAGATGGTCATCGAAATCCCCGAGGGAATGGAGGCTGCGGATGCCATCGAGGTCAGTGATGTCAAGGTTCCGAACGGGGAGCTCTCTCTGATGTACAGATTCACGGATCTGTATAACCGCGAGTACTGGTCCGCCCAGGTGCCGCTCGAGTAATACGCGGAGGCGGGCCTTGTCCCTTAGGGACGAATGGCCGGAAAAAGGTAACCAGACACCCCCGGCACTGTCCGGGGGTGTTTTTGAAACTACGGATCCCGGGCCGGCTTAAGGTCCGGACAAAGAAAGGAGAACAAACGGAATGAGACGATTTGGAGCGCTCTTCCTGTCGCTGGTTCTCGTCTGCGGGCTCTTCGCAATGCCCGCAAGGGCGGAGAATGAAGGCGCAGGCGATGAGCCGGTCATAGGAATGGCCAATCCCTGGACCGAGACGGAGGACCTTGAGGAGGCCATCGCGGGCTCGGGCATTGATTTCGAACCTCCTGTGGAGGAGGCACTTCCCGTCCCGGATTTCGAGATGCATTTCTGGAAGTACTTCTATATGGACGGCACCATCGAAGCACGCTACGAGAATGTTGACAACGAGATGGTCATCCGCGCCTCCACCGAGCTCTCCGGCACGGATCTCTCCGGAGATTACAACGAGTACTCCGAGGAGTGGGAGGAGAATTTCAAGGGCCTCGACGTTACCTGCAGAGGCGACGGGGAGAAGATCAACTGCGCGACCTTCGGAACGGATGAGATCAGCTTCTCCGTTATCTTTAACGCTGGTGAGGAAGGCCGCGGAATTACCGCCGAGGAGCTGAAGTCCCTCGTGATGGGCATGCAGGCGGTCCCTGCTGAAACGCTTTCCGGGGAAGATGCAGGAGAGGAAGCGGACGAAGAGGAGCTGGAAGAAAACGCTGAGGAGAAGGATCTTCCCGAGCCCGGCGACGTTGTGAACGGCTTCACCGCGGCAGAACTGAAGGAGTTCCCGGAGCTCGGCGCGACCATGGTCTGGTTCGAGCACGCGGCCACCGGCGCAAAACTGATGTACATCGCCAACGATGACACCAACCGCTCCTTCGCCCTGGGCTTCAGGACCGATGCCATCGACAATACCGGACTTCCGCACGTCTTCGAGCACAGCTGCCTGTCCGGATCGGAGAAGTATCCCTCCGATGCGCTCTGGTTCTCCTTAAGCTACAGAACGTACAATACCTTCATGAACGCGTTCACTTACGACAGGATGACCATGTATCCCATCGCCAGCCTGTCGGAGGAGCAGCTGCTCAAGCTTGCGGATTATTACACCGACAGCTGCCTGCATCCCTCCATTCTTGAGAATGAGAGCATTTACCGCACGGAGGCGTGGCGCTACCGCATGGCGGATCCGGAGGATGACCTCACCATTGAGGGCACGGTGTACTCCGAGATGCTCGGCGCGACCACCATTGATACCGCGGCGTATTACAACGCGATCCGCCTGTCATTCCCCGGCTCCATGCTTGGCAACATCAGCGGCGGCGATCCGGATTATATCCCGGATATGACCTGGCAGGATCTCAAGGATTATCACGAGAAGTATTATCATCCCTCCAACAGCTTCGCGGTGCTTTACGGCGACTTTGACGACTATGCTGCGTTTCTTGAGCTGCTCGACGGATACTACTCCGAGTATGAGGAGAGGGAATACGAGCGCGTGGATGCGGATTACGAACCCATCACCGAGCCGGTGATGGAGAGCTATGCCTTCCCTGTGGAGAACGGCTCGCCTACGGATCACGCTTCCCGCCTGGTTTATTCCTTTGTCTGCAAGGACGAGGACTGGTCCGACGTGAACGCGCTCGACAGTTTTGCACAGATTCTCTCCCTTCCGGCTTCTCCTCTGCAGATCCGGCTGAAGGAAGAAATCCCTTACGGTTCCTTCAGCTGTTCTCTCGAGCCTGCGGGACCGGAGCTTCTTCTGATGTTCAACGCGGTTGACGTTGATCCAGAGGACGCGGATGCTTTCGTAAGTACTGTTGACGAAGTCATCGCGGACATCGCGGAGAACGGTTTTGACAGTGAGCTGATGGAGGGCGTCAACTCCACCATCGCGATCAACAACAAGCTCCTTCGGGAGAACTCCAGTGTCGGAGTTGATGTGGTCTCCGTCAATGTCGGCTACAACTACTCACTTACCGGCGATCCCTGGTCCTATCTGGATACGGTCGAGTATATGAACGGGCTCGAAGAGCGCAATGAAGAGGGCGTGTATGCCCGCGTTGCCTCCGAATACCTTGCAGACAGCGAGACCTGCACTCTGGCGGTAACTTATCCGGAGCCCGGCGCGAAGGAAGAGAAAGACGCAGCCCTCGCGGAGCATCTTGCCGGGCTTAAGGCGGAGATGTCCGAGGAGGAGATCGCGGCAATCGTCGAGGAGACCAACAAGGAAACGGAAGAGCAGGATATCTCGGAGATGGTCGCTTCCCTTCAGGCGGTGACGGTGGATTCCCTGCCGGAGGAGATCAAGCTTTACGACGTCACGGACGAGACGGATGAAAACGGTATCCGCCACATCGATGCCGCAGCCGGTGTCGAAGGCGTGGGACAGGCGAGCATCTTCCTTGATATGACCGATCTGCCCGGGGAGTACATCCATTACTTTAAGCTTTACACCGACCTTCTGGGCAAGCTGGATTCCGGGGAGCATACCAGGGCTGAGCTCGCTTCCCTGATGAACCGCTACCTGTACAGCCCGGCATTCTACATCTCCCTTCCGGACAACGAGGAAAACAAGGCGGTTCCTTATTTCCGCGGGACCTTTATTGCTCTGGATGAGGATCTGGAGGAAGCCTACGACCTGGTGCACGAGCTGGTGTATGACACCAGGACGGATGATGCGGAAAAGGTTCTGGATGAGGTTCAGGCGATCAAGTCCGGGCTGAAGAACCAGATCAACGCCGCGCCCTACGCGGTGGAGCTCTACCGCGCGATGGCCCGCAGTTCCGGGCTCTATGCCTATTACAGCTACGCGAATAATCTTGAGTACTATGATTTCCTGGTTTCCCTGGAGCAGAAGCTCACCGAGGATCCTGAGGAGGCGCTGAAGGGCTTCGAGGTCGTGAAGGAATACCTTGACAACCACACCGGCGCGGTCGCACTGTTCGCCGGCAATGAGGAGAGCATCGCGATTAACAGGGATCTCTCCGATGAGTTCCTGATGTCGCTTGGGGAGAGGGAGATCACTCCCGTGGAATACGATCTGCCCGTGGGAGAAGCATCCGAGGGCCTTATCGTGGATACCGGCGTGCAGTTCAACATGCTGTACGCGGATTATGAGACGCTTGGCATAGAGGGCTTTGAAGGAGGCCTGGATGCCGTTACTTCTCTGGTGGGCGATCTTTTCCTGATCCCGCTTCTCCGCGATCAGTACGGTGTGTACACTCCCTGGAACGCTGCGCTCGACAAGGCGGGAATGTATCTGATTTCGTACCGCGACCCTAACGTGCGCGAGACCTTCGACGTCTACGATTCCCTGGCGGATCTTATCGCCGGTGCCGACGTGGACGAAGATACGCTGGACGGCTATATCCTTTCGGCCTACTCCGGCTACGCAATGCCGATGGGCGAGCTCTCCGGTGCTATTAACGCGGCTATGCTTACCTTCGAGGGCGAGAGCCAGGAAAAAACTCTCGAGTGGATGAGGCAGCTCAAAGCGGTTACTCCGGAGAAGATCGCGGAGTATGCTTCGATATACAGGAATCTGAGTGAAAACGGCGTGCTCGCCACCTCCGGACCTGCTTCGGCCATCGAGGCGAATGCGGATCTTTATGAGGTCATCCTTAATCCCTTCGGCGTGGTGGACGCCACGGCGATCGAACTCTCCGATGTTGCGGAGGATCATCCGCAGTACGAGGCGGTACGCTTTGCCTTCGACAACGGCCTGATGGCGGTAAAGGATGGAACGGAAGATGAGTTCGGCGTGGATGATCCGGCCACTGTCGGCGATATCATGGGCGCGATGTATGCCTACATCGGCGGTGCGAGGGATCCGGAGGAAGCGCTCGGGCTCTTCGCCAGCTACGGTATCGCTTCTCCCGACCTCGTGCTTGAGGACGAGCTGACCGGCGAGGCCGCTGTGGAGCTTCTCAGCAGCCTGGCCTCCGCGTTCGGTATCGACTGGAGTTCGGATGCGGACGACACCGTGCTCACCCGCGGCGATCTCGCGGAGCTGCTCATGAAGTTTGACGGCGAGACGGAGTGACGATGCATAAATATTAGTGGTTTATTCAAAATATACTTGATACCACCGCTGTTTATGCATATAATATTCAACGATCCATAAATAAACCACAGCCGGCGCGGGTCACCGCGCCGGCTGTTCCTTTCTTAAAGGAGATTAGGAGGAGATTATGAAAAAGAAAATCGCGCTTGCACTTGCCGGATTGATGATGCTTGGCCTCGTCGGATGCGCGGCTGCTCCCGCAGCAGCGCCTGCGGCGGCACCCGCGGCCGCCGAGGAAACTGAAGAAGCTGCCGAAGAGGCGGAAGAGGCAGCGGAAGCGGTTGAGGAAGCAGTCGAGGAAGTGGCTGAGGAAGCCGCGGCGGAAGACGCAGAAGGCTTTACCACGGTGCAGGAAGGGTATCTCACCATGGGAACCAACGCCTATTTCCCGCCCTATGAGTTCTATGAGGGAGACAGCATCGTAGGTATCGATGCCGAGATTGCCGCGGCGATCGCGGAGAAGCTGGGGCTGGAGCTCAAGATTGAGGACATGGAGTTTGACTCCATTATCACCGCGGTGACCACCGGAAAGGTCGACATGGGCCTGGCAGGAATGACTGTCACCGAGGACCGCAAGAAGAACGTCAATTTCTCCGAGAGCTATGCGACCGGAGTTCAGGTTGTCATTGTTCCCGAGGATTCGGACATCGCCTCCATTGATGACCTGGAAGGGAAGATGATCGGCGTCCAGCTCGGCACCACCGGTGATATCTACTGCTCCGGCGATTACGGCGAGGAGAACGTCGAGCAGTTCAACAAGGGCAACGACGCTGTGATGGCGCTGATGACCGGCAAGGTCGACTGCGTTGTCATCGACAACGAGCCCGCGAAGAGCTATGTCGCCGCGAATGAAGGCCTGAAGATCCTGGATACCGAGTATGTCGTCGAGGAGTACGCGGCAGCGATCTCCAAGGAGAACGAGCCTCTTCTTGCCGCCATCGATGCTGCGCTTGCGGAGCTTAAGGCGGACGGCACGCTTGATGCCATCGTCGCGAAGTATATCCCCGCGGAAGCAGAGTAACCGAATCGGGGAGGGACAGGCGCTGCCGGAGAGCCGGTCTTTTCCGGCTTATGGATCAGGGCGCGCCGCCTCACTCCAAAGCCGCATATAGTGCATAAATGCGCTGATCGGATGGGCAGTGGTTCCTGCCCATCCGATCGTTGGCGTTATTATCCGGAAAAGACGGAGTATCTCTATGGCTGCACAATCCTTACGGGAGAAATTCATCCAGGATTTCCTCACCGACCGCAGGTGGCATTTCATCACCGACGGCCTGAAGACGACGCTGATTGTGACGGTGCTCGCACTGCTGATCGGCATCATGATCGGCATCGTGGTCGGAATCATCCGCTGCGCGCATGACCAGCAGAAGGGCGACCTCAGGGGAGCCGGAGGCATTATCCTCCGCGTGCTGAACCTGGTCTGCAGGGCTTATGTCACGGTGATCCGCGGCACACCAGCGCTGGTCCAGCTGCTGATCATGTATTTTGTCATTCTCGTGAGCTCCAGGTCCAAAGTTTTCGTCGCGGTCCTGACCTTCGGAATTAACTCCGGCGCCTACGTCGCCGAGGTGTTCCGCGGAGGAATCATGTCCATCGACAAGGGCCAGATGGAAGCCGGGCGCAGCGTCGGACTGACCTACGTCCAGACCATGACGAACATCATTCTCCCCCAGGCGTTCAAGGCCTGCCTTCCGGCGCTGGTGAACGAGTTCATCGCGCTTCTTAAGGAGACCTCGATCTGCGGGTATATCGGCCTGAATGAGCTCACCCGCGGCGGCGACATTATCCGCGGAACCACCTTTGACGCCATGCTCCCGCTCTTCGCGGTGGCGCTGATCTACCTGGCCATGGTGATGATTATCACCTATTTCATGGGCATACTGGAGAGGAGGCTGCGCAGAAGTGATATCCGTTAAAGGTTTAAGGAAGGATTTCGGCGATGTCAGCGTGCTGCGCGGCATCGACTATGAGATCAGCAAGGGAGAGAAGATTGTCATCATCGGGCCCTCCGGCTCGGGAAAGAGCACATTCTTAAGGTGCCTGAATCTGCTGGAGAGACCCACCGCGGGACAGATTTTCCTGGACGGGGAGGAGATCACGAATCCGAAGACGGACATCAACAAGGTCCGGCAGAAGATGGGCATGGTCTTCCAGCACTTCAATCTGTTCAGCAACCTCAGCATACTTGACAACATCACACTTGCCCCGGTGAAGCTGAAGCTGATGACGAAGGACGAGGCGCAGCAGAGGGCCTTCGAGCTTCTGGACCGCGTGGGCTTAAGGGACAAGGCCGGCGCCTATCCCGCACAGCTCTCCGGAGGACAGAAGCAGAGAATCGCCATCGTGCGCTCTCTCGCGATGAACCCGGAGGTCATGCTCTTCGATGAGCCTACCTCCGCGCTGGATCCCGAGATGGTCGGTGAGGTGCTCTCCGTGATGAAGGAGCTTGCAGAGGACGGGATGACCATGGCGGTGGTAACCCATGAGATGGCCTTCGCAAGGGAAGTGGGTACCAGGGTGCTTTTCATTGACGAAGGCGTGATCAAGGAAGAGAATGAGCCAGGGGAGTTTTTCGGGAACCCGAAGAGCGAGAGGCTCAAGGATTTCCTCTCAAAGGTGCTCTGAGCAGGCTCATCAGGCGGATACGGCACGGAATGGCGAATTGATATCTTCTGAGGCATCCCGCCTGTGCGATCTATGATAGAATAAGGAACAGCCATAGGCGGCTTCCCGCAGTCTGCGGGGGCCGCCTCTTTAGAGCAGGAAAAGACGTCCGCACCGGCTTAACGCATACCCGGCCGGAACGGACAATAAGGGAAGAAGATATGATTAGAGAAGACAACATCCGGCGGACCACTCCGTATACGGCGGGGGAGCAGCCGAAGGGAGTTAAGCTGATCAAGCTTAATACCAACGAAAACCCGTATCCGCCGGCTCCCGGCGTCCGGGAGGCACTTAAGAGCCTCTCGGAGGATCCGGCAAAACTCCGCCTGTACCCGGATATGGACGCGTCGCCGCTGGTTGACGCCCTGGCGGAGGAGTACGGCATCTCCCCGGAGGAGATTTTCGTCGGAATTGGGTCTGACGACGTGCTGAGCATGTGCTTTCTCACCTTTTTCAATTCGGGCAGGCCGGTGCTCTTCCCCGACATCACCTACTCCTTCTACGATGTGTGGGCGGAGGTCTACCGCATTCCTTATATAACTGTTCCGCTCTCGGACG
>OMSM01000525.1 GCA_900313745.1 uncultured Lachnospiraceae bacterium | reverse complement strand
TCCCCCCATACTCTGCTCCGGGGCGGTAAACTCCATGTCCAGGAGGTTGCTCCTGGTCAGAGGGTCACTGATATCCCGGATCACCACGTTCATGGACAGCCCGTCCATAGTGAGGCTTGTCGAGGTCACGCTGGTGGTCAGCCGCTCGGCGATGGCCATGTAGATCTGCGCGACAGTCATTCCCTTCGCCATGACCGCATCCCGGTCGATCGAAAGCTGGTAGGAGGGCTGGTCGTTCTCTGATCCGTTGCTTATGTTCTCAAAGCCCTCGACTTCCCCTACAATCTCCATGACCTCGGCGCTGATATCACGGAGCCTGTCCATCTCCAGGCCGTAGACGTTGACGGTAAGGCCGGAGGACATAAAACTGCTGAGATCCCCCATGGCGTTGGTCGACGCGCTTACGGTAAGCGGAAGCCCTTCCCCGCAGGAGAGGATCTCATCGACAACCATCGGCACCTCATTCACTCCAAGGTCGCTTCTCACCGTGCCGTAGCCCATAAAGGAACCGGAGAGCCCTTCCGAGGCCGCACCGAAGGAGCCAAGCAGGCCCGATCCGCTGCTCTGGTCCATAATTCCGAGATTCTCTATCCCGTCCACATCACCCAGGCGCTGCGTGAACTGGTCCACCGCATCGAAGGATTCCTCCTTCGTGAGGCCCTCGTCCGCGGTGATCATAATCTGCAGAGTATTCCCGCTCATCTGCGGAAGCAGAACTATGCCCATCCGGTAGAGAACATAAATGCAGAATGCGAGCGCGCCGACCGCCGTGAGGAGCATCATGGCCTTGTGGCGAAGCACCCAGCCGAGATGCCTCCCATATCCTTTCTGCATCCGCTCGAAAAAGCGGTTCGGCTTCATGCTCGAGCGCTTCAGGATAGTGCTCGCGGACGCCGGAACCACCGTAA
Organism: uncultured Lachnospiraceae bacterium; assembly: GCA_900313745.1. GTDB lineage: Bacteria > Bacillota > Clostridia > Lachnospirales > Lachnospiraceae > CAG-791. Next base: position 5,875 of record OMSM01000525.1, on the reverse strand, counting down.
GGGCGACGATCAGCGACGCGGTAAGGCAGTAGGTGATGGAGAGCGCCATGGAAAGCAGCAGCTGCCGGACCGTTCCGGTGGTGAAGACCATCGGAAGAAACACGCAGATCGTGGTGAGCGTCGAGGCGATAATGGATCCGGAGACCTGTTTTGCCCCCTGGACGGCGGACCTCGCCGCGGAGATCCCCCTCGCCCTCAGACGGATGATGTTCTCCATGACCACGATGGAGTTGTCCACAAGCATTCCTATGCCGAGAGACAGCCCGGAGAGCGTCATGATGTTCAGGGTAAGATTGCTGAAATACATCAGCACCATGGTGAAGAGCACGGAGAGCGGAATGGAGATTCCGACGATCAGTGTCGGCCGGATATCCTTGAGGAAGAGGGCCAGAACGATGATGGCCAGAAGCGCGCCGGTGAGCATGCTCTTCAGGATATCGCTGACAATGAGGGTGATATAGGATCCCTGATCCATGAGATCCACGATGGCGAGACCTTCCTCGCTCTCCTCCAGCTCCCTGAAGGCATCGTGGCAGTTACGGGAGACCAGGTTGGTCCCGGCGGTGGAACTCTTGTATATCGCGATGGCCACTGCGGGTTTGCCGTTAAGGCGCGTGTAGCTGTCGCCTGCGTTGTCGATCACTGTAATATCGGCGATATCCGAGAGACGGATGGTCCCGATCTCCGCCACGTCCGCGAGGAGGGCGTCGGAAAGCTCGCTGATGTCTCCGTAGGGAGAGCCGACCTTGAGCAGCCATGACTCCCCGTTCTCATTCTCGATATATCCGGCAGGCATCGCAAAATTCTGCGCGTAGATCAGCTGGGACAAAGTGGACACGGAGAGCAGCTGGTCCATGTTCGCGTTCGCAAGGGCCTGCTCTCTCATGTTGTTATACTGCCTCTGCGCCTCAGTAAGTTTTGCCCTGCCTTCCGCAAGCTGTCTCTGGGCCTCGGAGAAACCCAGCGCCGCGTCGAGCTGTCCCTGGGTAAGTCCGGAGACGCCGCTTCCGACCATGTCCAGCATGCCCGGGATGCCCTCCAGCCCCTGGTAGAGCAGGCCGATCTGGTAGCGGAATTCGTTCATCGCCTGGCCGGCATCACTTTCGTCGGGCAGCTCCGCGAGTGAACTCTCCATGATTTCTCTCAGCACGGACAATATCTCGGGAATAATCTGGCGGATCTGCTCAGCTCCGGCGCTCATCCCGAGAATGGTGTCGCCTGTCATCTTCTCTGCGACCTCGCGGAAGCGGGCGACCACCTTCCGGAACCGGTACTCCAGGTTCGCCCTCCGCAGGGTTTCCGCGGCGGCACCGGCATCTGCTATCGTCATGTTGAAGGCTTCCTCAAACTCGGCTCTCGCCTTGTCCAGATCCTCCTGCGCGTCCCGCATAGCCTGCAGGGCGAGATCCAGAGCTTCCTCCTGGCTTGCCGTCGCCTGCTTTCCTGCCTCCCTGAGCTTTTTTCTCGCATACTTATACGCTTCCCGGGCGTTCTGATATGCAAGGACAGCGTCGTTTAAATGCTGAAGTGCGAGTCCGGCGTTCTCGCTGATCTGCGCGCCTGCCGCTGCCATGGCGTCGCGGTACCCGGAGAAAACATCGCTCACGGAGTCGGCCTTGTCAAAAGCTTCCTCCATCTGGGTTTCCAGGTCATCCATCTGATTCAGGACGTCGATCAGAGCAACCTGCATGTCGAACTGGGCGTTTCCCGCAGGCTCCGCCATCTGTCCGATGATTCCCTGCGAGACCAGGTCGCCGAAGGAGGCTTCCTGACGGGCGAGTTCCTTCTCTCCCTCCTCCACCTGGCGGAGGGCTTCGTCCAGCTGGGCGCCTGCCTCGTCCAGGCCGGAGACGGTTTTGTCCAGTATCTTGTCGTTCAGGCGGTCAATCTTGTGACGGTTTAAGTCCACCTGGACGCTCTTCTCCACGAGACCCACGCCGCTTACGCTGGCGACACCCTCCTGGCGCTCGATATAGGGGATTATTCTGTCGCTGATGTAATCCGAAAGGGCATAGATATCCATCCCCTCCCTGGATACCGCGACATACATCGTGGCAAGCATATCCATGCTGATCTCGACCATGGAGGGCTGGCCGCATTCGTCAGGAAGCGCTCCGGATACCTGCTGCATCACGCCGGAGACGCGCACCATGGCGGAATCCATATCCGTGCCGTCCTCGAATTCCAGCTGGACGACGGAATAATTCTCCGCGCTGATAGACATGACATTTTTGACATGCGAAACCGTGCCGAGAGCGCTCTCCATTGGGGCGCTCACGACAGACTCCACTTTCTCCGGGCTCGCTCCCGGATAGGTGGTAATCACCATCAGATAAGGGAGGTTCATCTCCGGCAGGAGGTCAGTGGTCATTCCGGTCGCGGAAACAATGCCGAGGACCAGGACGGCGATGACCGCCACCAGGACGGTGAACGGTTTTTTTACGCTGTATTTTTCCATAAATCGGGCAGGAAAACGTGGTGTCGGAATCGCGCGGGCAGCTGCTTAACGAGCCTGTCCCTTCAGTCTTTCCAGGCCGGCGATAAACATGCTGTAGTAATCTTCCTCTCCCTTAAGGGCGGGTGAGTTTTCACCGCCGCCGTTGGTGCTGCGGCGCATCGCCGCGTACATCTCCTCTCCCGCGAAAACAAGATCCATCATATCGACAGGAATGCCCGCAGAGGCGGCAGTCCTGCAGAAATCAGAGATGGGAGCATCGCTGTTCTTCGTTTCGATGAGTCTGTCGCGGAGAATGCTGTCTGATTCCGCGAGTATTCTTAGTCTCTCCAGTGCTTCATCAATATCCATAAAAGACTGCCTCCGGGACCCGGGCCTGTACATGCCGGACAGAAAAGAAGCGGATCCGCTGATTATTCGGAAGCGGAACCTGTTCCGGCAGAAACGATTAATCCGATTAATTTTATCCTAAAGAATGCGCGGCTGAAACCGGGAAGTTATGAACAATTAATTAACTGTTTCCGGAGGCCGCCCGCCGCGGGCACCTCCGGGACTTCCGGACATGTCCCGATGGTTCCTAAGAGGCAATCATAGTATAATCAGATATACAAATTCGGCACTGAAAGGACAGCGCAGACCCGCTATCTCATATCAGCTGCAAAAGGAGGATTCAATGGACAATAAAGCAATGTACAAGCTCACCTACGGCCTGTTTGTTCTCACCTCCAGAACCGGTGAGTGCGACAACGGCTGCATCATCAACACGGCGATGCAGGTAACCACAACGCCCAACCGGATCTCGATCACGGTGAACAAGGCAAACAAAACGCATGACATGATAAAGGAATCCGGAGTTTTCAATGTCTCCATGCTCTCCGAGGAGGCTGCGTTCGACGTCTTCACCCACTTCGGTTTCCGCAGCGGCAAGGACACGGACAAGTTCGCGGACTGGCCGGATGCCGCCCGCAGTGAGAACGGGGTGCTCTACATCACGAAATACACCAACGCCTATCTCTCCGGCAAGGTCGTCCAGGAGCTGGATCTCGGAACGCATACCATGTTCATCGCGGACGTCACCGACGGCGAGGTGCTCTCCGGCGCGGAATCCGTGACCTACTCCTATTACCAGAGCAATATCAAGCCGAAGCCGGGCCAGGCTTCTCCTGCTCCCGCAGCGCCCGCTGCTGAAGCGCCCGCGGGCCCCTCAAAGTGGGTCTGCAGAATCTGCGGCTATGTATACGAGGGCGAGGAGCTTCCGGAAGATTTCATATGTCCTGTATGCAAACACGGCGCCATCGATTTCGAGAAAGTAAATTAATTACCTTGAGCCATGCCGACAGCACGCAGAGGCGGGCACCGGTGAATCCGGTGCCCGCCTCTTCTCCTGTCTGCGGTATCTTTTGTTCCTGATCTCCCGGGAATGCCCCTGCTTATTCCCTCTCTTCCGGCGGCCCGGGACTGAAATACACGCATCCCATGCGCCGGTAGTCCTCGATCTTCTCCCTGAGCTTCTCCGGATCCGCTCCTAGCTCCGCGCTCAGACAGGATAGACAGAGAAACTTCGTCCTCCGCGGGCCGAGGAATTTGCGCGTCGCTCCGATCTCGTCCGAAGTAAGCAGTTTCCCGCAGGCCGCGCAGGCCGCACGTCCGTCCTCCTCCGGCTTCCCTGGAGCGGGCCGCGGCCCGAATGACTGCCCGGCCATCAGAGATCCACGATCCTGCAGCGGTAGACTTCACAGGCATAAGGCTCAAGCACTCTGCCCACCGCGCCGTTCTGAGGCATAATGGTCTCCCCTGAGAAAACATTGTGCATCTCGATAGTTTTGCCGGTGCTCTCGGGGAGCGCAAGCTCATCCATGTTGAACTGGGCCCTGGCCTTTTCCGAATCCATATTGAAGAGTCCCACGGCCAGCTCCCCGTGCGCGAGATGCCTGGCATAGACGAGCACCTTGTCGACGTAGCCGCCGTCCCACTTCGCGATGCGGAAGGGCTGCCGCACCGCAGGATCCTGGTCAAGGCTGATAAGTCCGGGATTCATCAGCGTCTCCTTCGTCGCATCGCTCATATTGCGGACATCACAGCCGATCATCAGCGGCGACTGCATGAAGCACCAGAGTGCGAAGTGCGTCCGGTACTGCACGTCGTCGCAGCCGGCGATCCCGACATTGCCCTTTCCGTACATTCCCGTCACCAGCATGTCCATGTCATTGAAACAGCCGGCCCCGTTAAACGGATGCAGCTTCTCCTGCTGCTGCGTGAGATCCCTTATGCTCTTCCAGCTGTCGAAAATATCCCCGGTGGACCGCCAGATATCCGCGCCGGTCGTCTTAATCCACTCGTGGGTTTCGTCCGATCCCCAGGAGCATGCGGAGAACAGAATATCCCTTCCGCAGTTCTCGAGGGCGAGCCCCATTCTTCTGTAGAGATACGGCCCGGGGACGATGGGGCTGTGATAGCAGTAATCGTACTTCAGGTAATCCACTCCCCAGGAGGCGAAGGTCTCCGCATCGATGAACTCATGCTCGTAGCTTCCGGGATAGCGGGCGCAGGTCAGCGTCCCGGCACAGGAATACATGCCGAATTTCAATCCTTTTTCATGCACGTAATCCGCAACAGCCTTCATCCCGTGCGGGAATTTGACGTGATCTGCCACGAGCCTTCCGTCCTTGTCTCTCCCGTGCTCGGACCAGCAGTCATCGATCACAAGATATTCATAACCGGCATCCTTAAGTCCGGTGGATACCATGGCGTCCGCGGTCTCGCGGATCATGTCCTCATTAATGTTCTCCCCAAAGGTGTTCCAGGAATTCCAGCCCATCGGCGGTGTCTTTATCAGCATCGGCAGCTCCTTTCAAAACTGATCCGCGGCGCAGGCTCCCGCAATTCCCCGGAGGGTTCTGCGCCGCTGATTATGTATCCCTTAATTCAGATCTTCACTCTTACCGTAATAATCTCGAACGGCCCGAAGTCCAGTTCGAAGCTGCCGTCCCTGCAGGGGATCTCCTCCCCCGCGTTCTCGAGAAGATCGGCGAGGTGCGCCTTCTTCGCGAATGCCGTGCGGATTACCGCCTTCCCGGACGCTTTCTGCGCCTCGTAGAACCGGAGGATAATATCCCCGCTTCCGTCCTCTGCCGGCTTCATTGTGTCCAGGATGATATTTCCGCGGTCGATGCTCACAAGGCTCCCGCCTGCTGCCCTTCCCTCGGTTCCAAGCGGAGGAACGTTGAGCTCGAGTCCCTGGCGGACCACGCTGCTTTCCGCGAAGGAACCTTCAAACGGAGCAATGGCGTAAGTGAACTCATGCACCCTGTTGTCCGAGCGCATCTCCGGCGATGCCGCCGCGCGGAGCAGCGTCAGCTCCAGGTCCCTGCCGTTCATGCTTATTCCGTACTTGCTGTCGTTAAGGACCGCTGCGCCGTG
>OMSM01000207.1 GCA_900313745.1 uncultured Lachnospiraceae bacterium | reverse complement strand
TAATTGTCGACGACGAGTATTACAGCGCGAAGAGCACGATGATGAAGGTGGAGAGGAGTTTTCCGGGCATCTTCGGGGAGATAAGCTGCGCGTACAACAAGGACCAGGCCCTTAAGTATTTCGATGCCAATGAAGTTGCGGTGATGATCTGTGACGTGGAGATGCCCGGGGGAAGCGGCCTGGAGCTTCTCGAGGAAGTGCGGCAGAGAGGGCTGGACACGATCTGCATCTACCTTACCGCCTACGCAAAGTTCGAGTATGTCTCCAAGGCGCTGAAGCTCTCCTCCATCGACTATCTGCTGAAGCCCGTGGAGGACGCCGAGCTGGAGAGAGTGATCGGGAAGGCTCTGGAGCTCTACAGGGAGAGGAGCAGCTCGCAGAAGGCGAAGGAGGATGCCGAGTCCTGGCAGGACAACCGGCTGGAGGTTGCGGAGCTATTCTGGACGGATCTCTCCAGGGGAGTCATCCGGAGAGATCCGGAGATCCTCTCCGAGCTCCGGACGAGGTCGCTGGAGGAGTCATTTTCCGGAATGCGGTGCATACCGCTCCTTGTCCAGTGCCTGATTTACACAGCCGAGTTTCCGATCGAGAGGGGGCTTTACGAGTTTATCATCAGGAATGTCCTGCGCGAGTATTTCTACCGGCCGGAGGAACTGCAGCCGGTCGTCCGGCTGGATGAGACAAGATACTGCCTGCCGCTGCCGGAGGAGGGAAGAACGAGGGAAGAAGTGATCGAAAGGTGCAGGGAGGCTTTTTACGACTTTATCCCCAAATTTCCGAACGCCTTTAATTTCTTCGTCGCGGAGAAGCCCTGCACCATGGCGGAATTCCGGGACGTCCTTCAGGTGATGGTAAGCTTGTCCATGGACAACGTCTCCCTGGAAAACCACGTTTTCGACATGGCCCTGCCGGCCGGGGAGAGGGAGAACTCCCAGGAAGGCGGAATGCCCGAGGAGCGCTGGAGGGAACTGCTGCGGAGAAGGGACACGGAGTCCGTCTACGCGGAGGCGGACATATATCTCGGGTCGCTGCAGCACTCGGGGCGGGCGACGAGAGAGATGCTCCGCGGATTCTATCAGGGCTTTCTCCATCTCGCACTCAGCGCGGCAGGTGAGAGGAGCGGGGAATTAAGGCGGAACTACGGCATGCGCATGATGTCGGTTAAGGAGGAGGAGGCGACTGCTTCCTTCGGCGCCATCCGGAACTGGCTGAGGCAGGCACTTAATCTCTATGCCGAGATGGTGAGGGAGAGCGCGGAGCCGGATCAGGCGGTGGCGCAGGTGAGAGCCTACATACGCGAACACCTCGCGGAGGATCTCTCCAGGGAATTCCTCTCCGGGACGGTATATCTTACGCCGGACTATCTTTCCCATCTCTTCAAGAAGGAGACGGGTCTCTCCCTGACGAATTATGTCATACACGAGAGGATAGAGGAGTCGAAGCGCCTTCTGGCCAAAACTGACCTGAGCATCCAGGAGATCGCGATCCGCTGCGGATTCCAGAATATTTCCTACTTCTCCAAGCAGTTCAGGAACCTGACGGGGGTGACGCCAAGGGAATACAGGAAATGAGCCCTGCGGGATAATACAGCTCCGCACATCCGGGCCCCCGGACGTCTCGTGTCCGGCCCCCGGATTTCACGAAGGAAAAAACAAATACCCCCGGAAAGCCAGCCATGTTGCCTTCGGCTGTCTTTCCGGGGGTTCAGTTAATGGTCGGATTACCTGTTTTACTTGTTGGCTGCCCAGGCATCCAGCTGTGCCTGCTTCTCATCAATGATGGTCTGCAGGCCGGCCGCCATCATCTTGTCGTTCATCTCCGGGATGCCGACCTGAGGATCAAGGAAGCCGTACTCCAGCTGCTTCTGATACTCGTTGTAGATGTTGGTGCAGGCCGCGATCTCGGTTGCCACGGGAGTAGAATCGAATGCGAAGCCGGCGGCAACGGACTTTTTGGAGTTCTCGTTGAAGGCCTTGACCTGCTCCCAGAGATCCGCGGGATTGCCGGAAGTAGGGGTGCAGAGGAACTGGTTGGGATACAGCCAGGAAAGGGTGCCGTAATTGCCGGACGCAGGAGCGGAGGCGGTGTCCACAAGGCCCTCGGAATCAAGCACATAGTGCTGTCCCTCGATGCCGTAGACGAAGAGCATAGCCACATCCTTGTCGGTGTAGAGAGCCTTCATCAGGGTCATGGCAGCCTCGGGATTGGCGGTGGTGTAAGGAATTGCCCAGGGATAGCTGGCAACAGCGGAGGCGCCCATGTAATCTTCCTTGGTCTGGTAGATGGTGATGTTCTTGCCGAGAGAGGACTCCTGCACGCGGGAACCGGGCTTGCCGCCGGTGCCGTAGGTCATGATGATGCCGTCCTTCATCAGGGAGCCGACAGAGGTGGTATCTGTGGCGGCGTCCTTGGAGATGTAGCCGCTCTGGTTCCAGTTGTACATCCTGGTGCAGAATTCCATGTAGTTGTCGCTGGTGAAGAGGTTCTCGATCTTGAGCTCCTCGCCGTAGTCAAGAAGAACGCCGAAATTGTTGCCGCCGATCTGGTCAATGGGAGTCTGCTGGACCAGGTCGTTTGCCGCGGGCCTGTAGACTTCCATGTCGGGATACTGCTCGTGCAGCTTCGCAAGGATGTTCTCGACCTCTTCCTGGCTGGTCTTCACGATGTTGACGTCGGCTGCGGGAACCTCGACTCCGATGCCCTCAAGATAGGCGGAATCGATGGCGATGCAGCCGCGGCCCACAGCGTAGTCACGGGTGTTGGTGATGCCGTAGAGCACGCCGCCGACACGGCACATGTCGATGAAATCCTGGCCAATGGCGTCGACGATGCCCTGGCCGTAGTTCTCAAGGAGGCCGTCCTCCTCAAGGTCAAGCAGGTATCCCTGGTTGACGAGGTTGGCATAACCGGCGAAAAGGGTGGAGAGAACGTCGATCTGCTGTCCGCCGGAGAGCGCCAGTGTGGTGCTCTGGTTGTAGGAGCCGGAATCGCCGATCTGCATCTCGATCTCAATGTTGTATCTTTCCCTGAGGATCTTGTTGATCTCCTCGGTGACCTTGTCCGTATCCGCGGGGGCGCCGGTCCAGGTGGGGAAAGCTACCACGAGGTGCTGGGTCTCCTCGAACGCTGCGGGAGCGGCGGCTTCTGCGGCATCGCCGGTTTCTTCCGCGGCGGCTTCTTCCGCGGCGGGTGCGGGCTCACCGGAAGCGGCAGGTGCGCCGGCACCGCCACAGGCGGTCAGGGTGAGGACCATGGCTGCAGACAGGACTGCTGCGAGCAATTTCTTCTTCATAAGTTTTCCTTCCTTTTCCCAAAAGAGGCTTTACTTTGCCGGCTTTGGGCCGGCTCGTTTGCTGATGATACGATTCTATCGGGGGACAGGAAAGGAAAAAATAACTAATCCGAGGTGAAATAACACTTTTCGGAGATATGGCACATCCTGAACGGGATGGGTATCCCGTCAGAAATTGGCGTAAAGGAAGGTGCTGACGCCGGGGACTGCGGTGAGGGCCCAGACGAAGAGAACGGAGACAAAAACGACGTGAAAGAGACGGATACGGCCTCCTGTTGTTTCCCGTGCCGGATGGTGTTCCGCGCCTTCGGGAGCCGGATCTGCTTCAGGCACGGGAGAGAGCATCCGGTCCGCGGCCTGCCTTGCGGAGGGCGCGAGAAAGACCAGCGCGGCGCAGGCAATAAGCAGCGCTGCGAGGCAGAAAATCCTGCCGGCGGAGGTGTCCGCGAAGGGAACACCGTTCACCGCGGGCATGACTTTCAGGACATACCAGAGCTCCTTCATCCGGAAGGCTTCCGCAAATCCGGCGGAGATCCTCCCCCGGGTACCGGTGAGCATCTGCCGGAAGAGGGATAACGCCCCTGCGAGGTCCGGGGCGCGGAAGAAGACGAAGACCAGGGAGAAGAGAACGAAGGTCTTCACGCGCAGAAGAAAGCAGACCAGCGCGGAAAGCGGCTTCGGAAGGGACGATGCCGAGGAGCTGATCCGGCGGAGAAACTTCCGGTCAATAAGTACCATTGCGCCGTTTGCGAGTCCCCAGACGATGAAGTTCAGGCCGTTTCCGTGCCATAAGCCGCTTAAGAAGAACACTATGACCAGATTTAGCAGCGTCCGCCTCTCTCCCCTCCGGCTCCCGCCCAGGGGAATATAGACGTAGTCCCGGAAGAAGCGCATGAGCGAGGCGTGCCAGTGCCTCCAGAGCTCCTCCATGGTCAGGGATTTGAAGGGGGAGCGGAAATTGATCAGGCTGCCGTCGAATTCGATGCCGAGCATCCTTGCCGCGCCCATGCCCAT
>OMSM01000124.1 GCA_900313745.1 uncultured Lachnospiraceae bacterium | reverse complement strand
TTCTCCAGCCAGAGCAGGATCCTGAGGTAGTCCCGGTAATCCAGCCCGCTGCCCTCCTTATTCCCGCCTCCGCCGGCCGACGGCACAAGGATGGAGGCCAGCGACGTCTGCCATGAGGAGGAATCCTTGGCCAGCGGCACCCTTCCCCCGCCGAAGAGCCTCCGAAGGTCCCGTATGCTCTCGACGTAGCTCCAGGCGAAGAGAATGGCGAATTTCAGCGCATCCTTCAGCTCCGGGAGGAAAAGGATGAGACTCACCGCCCCCGCCATGAACTCCGCCTGCGCCACCTTTCCGCTGTCGCCGAAGAGATAGGCACAGTTGGAGGCGAAGCGGATGCCCAGGAGGGAGGCGGCGGTTTTCTCCAGGTTTGCCTGGTCGTTATCCTCTCCGAAGAGGATGTACTCAATCTCGTAGGAGAGCGGCGTCCCCTCCCGCTTCTTCGTGAAATATCCGCACTTCTCCAGAAGATACTCGTTGAACAGCACGGAATCCGCGCGGCCGTAGCAGTGGGTGTTGGGCACCCTTAAGCCGGTGCCGGTGTGATACGCCCGGTGGGTGAGAAGTTTTGCCGCGTCAACACTAGAATCCGAAAGATCTTCCGTACTGCCGAAGATCTGCGCAAGCAGCGGCATTGCCCGGAACTCCTCCACCGGCTTCGTCGGGTCGAGAGCAGCCGGATCCTCCTCCTCTTCCTCCTCAAACTCCTCACCGGCGGCAATGGCAGCCTCCCGCCTTCGCTCCATCTCCTCCTGCTTCTTCCTCGCGGCCTCGTAAAGCCCCGCGTTCTTCGCCTCCTCCGTCTCGTCGCGCCGTTCTTCCCAGCCGCCCCCGAGAAAGGAGAAGCCGTCGAAAACGTCCACGACCGCCAGTGCGGAGGAGACGATCGCCCCGACAGGCTCTGCCGACATGTAGGCGTTAACCTGCTCCCGCACGGCCGCGCCGCCGCTGTCCGCCGCGCAGCGCGTCCCGGTGAGCAGCACCGACTCCGGGGTGAGTGCGGTAAAACTCCGGATGTCCCGGAAGGTGAACCCGGCCTTCCGCCCGTAGTTCTCCGCCATGTAGCGGCGGAAATGCTGCGTGACGTTATCCTCGGACTTCACCCCCGTTCCGTACGTCATGTCCACGAAGAGCAGGTCGTACTGCCTCAGCAGCTCCCGGTGGAACTCCGCCAGGACGGACTGCGACGCGATATCGCCGACGATCTCCACCTGCATGCGGACGGCGTTCTGCCTCGCGCCTTCGATGAGGGCGAAAAGGAAGGACAGGATAACCGATACCGTAAGGGCGAGATAAACGGTGAGATAGGCGGCGGCCCCGCCGCCGGAACGGGGCGGGGCCTTCTTCCTAATCGGCAAGTATTTCATTGCTTTGCTCCGTGATGCGCGCGAAAACCGTGTCGACGAGGCGGTTGAGCTGGTCCTTGAAGATGATCACAAGCCCGATGAGAACCACGATGATAAGTATGATCTCGACGGTCCCCATGCCGTCCTCGCTGCGGATAAAGTCCCGCACTGCCCTGCGAATTCTGTCCATTCGGTCTTTCTCCTTTCTAAGTTGTTTTCCCGGTGTTTCTCCGGTGCGCCGGTTTCCCGGCCGGCCGCTCCCCGATGTTCCGGGAAGCGGGTTTTCAGGCTCCCTCCTCGTCCGCAGAGGGCACCCGCCGGCCGGACCGGCCTACATGAAGCTCTGGTAAGCCGGGATCATGATCATCAGCATGGTCATGATGAGGAAAAGCATCATCGGGAGCAGAAGTTTTGTCCCGGCCTCCTCGCCCAGCCGTCTTGCCGCGAGCTGCCGCTCCTTGTAAGCTTCCTTGGTCTCCTGTTCAAGGAGCTCCAGGAGTGCGCTGTTGCCTTTGGTCAGGTTCTGCAGAAGCAGCGTCGAAAACCGTGTGTACGGCACCGCGCGGCAGCGCGCCGCGAAATGCGCTATTGCCTCGGCCTCCCTTACGCCGCTCTCCATCTCCCTCAGCATCAGCACGAGCTCCTCACCCACACACTGTTCTTCACCTCCTTCGGCGCGGGCCTTCATATAGTTGCCGGCAATCGCGGCAAAACTGTTCCTTACGCTTAACCCGGCGCCGACATAGAGCACCAGGCGGCTGACCAGCGCCGGATATTCGCGGATCAGCCTCCGCGTCCTCGCTTCGACGCGCCTGTGGAGGTCATAGCCTCCGAGGCGGGTCTGCAGGATCGCGCAGGCGGCGATAAGGCCGAATGCGAGTGCGGCGTATCTGGGCTCCTTCTTCCTCCAGATCACCGGAAGATAGCCGGAAGAGGCCGGAAGCTCCGCCGGGAGGACAAACTCCGGTTCCTCCGCACCCGCCTCCTCCGCATCCTGAAGGAGGCGGGCGAGCACTTCCGCAGGCTCTTCGTCCTCCCGGGGAACGGGCAGCACCGTCACCGGTATCCTGACCTTCTCCCCGAACTCCCCATAGGTCAGGGACGCGGTGAGGACCGCCTCCAGAGGGGCGTCCGAATCCTCCACGGCCCCGCGGTCGATCGCCCCGCCGGACCGGATGAGCCCGTAGGGCTCGCAGGACCATCGTATGGTGAAGGGGTACCCCTCCTCGCCGGAGCGCAGCCGGAGATTCTCCCTCACCTCAAGGAGCGAGGCGTTGTCCCCTAGGATCAGCTCCGGGAGCCTTGCCGTAAGCTCCGAGGCAAGCGCCGCAGCCTCCTCCCGGCTGTACCTTCTCGCCTTTACGCTCACCGCAAATTCCCCCAG
>OMSM01000206.1 GCA_900313745.1 uncultured Lachnospiraceae bacterium | reverse complement strand
TCTGCTTCTCGGCGATGATCTCGTCGATACCGGCAGCCTTAAGCTCTTCGATGTACTTCGGAATGTTCTCCGCAGGATCGATCGAACCCCACATAAGAGCGGTTCTGTAAGAAGCGGAAACGTTGTTGCAGGCCGTGACCTGGTTCATAACGGAGCTGCTGTCCCACACGAAGCCCATTGCAGGACTTGCTACACCACTGTTGTTGAACTCATTGAGCTTGGTCCAGAGATCGGGATCCTCAGCACCTTCCCACACAGGGGTGATCTGCTGATTCGGCCATGCCCAGTCCATGGATGAATAGCCGGAAGCGTTCGGATCGACGCCTTCAGGGGACTTGATCATGGTGTGCTCGTCATTTGCCCATACCCAATGCTTGCCTTCGATACCGTTGATCAGCAGATTGGAGATCTCGGCATCCGTGTACATCAGGTTCCACATCTTCATCGCTTCTTCCGGATGCTTGGAGGAATAAGGGATGATCCAGGAGTTGCCGTTCGGGATCGCGGTGTGCTTGATCGGGCCATGTATCTTCATGAAGTAAACTTCTTTGCCGTTGCCCTTGTAGACCTCGAGCTCCTTGCCCGGCTTCCAGTTCTCGAACATTGCAAATCCGTTGTTGGAAAGAAGGGCGTTCTCGGTTGTGGTCGTAGCATCAGGCATGATCAGGCCTTCCTGATTCCACTGCCACATCATCTCGCAGAAATCCTGGAAGGACTTTGTCTCGGCCTGGTTTACAACGGTCGTGCTGGACTCACGGGCATCCTCAAGAATACCAAGGCCGTCGCCGAGCGGATCCGTAGGCAGAGTTGTCTGCATGCCGCCGCCTGCCCATGTAGGAACAAGGGGATACATATCCGGATATGCTTCGTGAACCTTTACGAGGATGTCATGCATCTCTTCGTAGGTGCCGTACTCGGGAACCTCGATGCCCAGTTCATCGCAGATATCCTTGCGCATCGCAAAACCTGCCGCACGGGAGGTATCCTTCTGGTTAGGAAGCGCATAGAGGACTCCGTTGTACTTGCAGGCATCAAGGTCATACTGGTTGATGACTGCCTTTGCGCCCTGGCCGTATTCCTCGAGCAGATCGTCAAGCGGATATGCCCAGTTATTGTTAACTACGGTATTGAACTGGCCGCTGATATTGTTGTAGCAAAGAAGGTCAATCGCTTCACCGGTGGTGAGAGCCAGGTTGATCTGTTCTGCGTCCTGTCCGCGGACAAGCTCGATCTCGCAGCCGATCTTCTCGCGGGTGATCTTGCTGACCGCTTCTGCTACTTCGTTGCAGTCGTTGGTATCCGCGCTGCCGTTGCCCCATAACACGAGCTTGACATACTCTCCGGAAGGTGCGCTGCTCTCGGCGGTCTCGGTAGCTGCGCTTTCACCGGCAGGTGCGGCGGCGGGTGCCGGTGCACCAGCGCATGCTGTAAGACCTACCAGCATGATGCAGGATGCACAAACGGCTAAGGCCTTTTTGAAAAACTTTTTCATTTTCATCCATCCTTTCCCTATAGTTTCGTTTTGCTTACTGTAAATATGCTGATTGATGGCGCCTCATCAATCGTTTTACTATATACAATATTATATTTCTTTCTCCACCATCAGCAACTCTGTCATTAAAAAAGAGCAACTTTTAGGAATCATTGCGCAATCATTGTTTCTTTCCGGACCACTGCCCTGTCAGCCAGGCTTATGCCGATAATTGCCCCAAAACCGCCGGCCGGTCTTACCTTTCTTCCGGCACCGTCAGGCCGTACTTCGTACCAATGAAGAGGAATCCGGCATAGCCGTTCTCATCCTTCAGCGCTGCGATATCCGCACCGGCAGGGATCGTAACCTGGTAATTCACTCCCTGGTACCTGAAATCGATAACCACGCTCACATCCGGCCGCTTTGCCAGCTCATCAAGGGAGATCGCATAGAGGCTGACCCACATGCTGGTCTGCACACTGACCGCCGCACCGGGCTGTGCGTTCCTGATCTTCTCCGCCAGATCCCAGTTGAACGCCACGTAGCCGGAAAGCGGCAGGCGCTGGGAAACCGCACCGCATTCGCTGCAGACGCAGGCCATCTCTCCGTCGGAGACGGGAGTGGCTTCTCTTACTACCTCCCAGTCAAAACTGTGCTCATGCTGAACGGCAGAGGCCGGAGCAGAGACCGGTGCGGAGCTGCCTTCCTTTTCGATCCGGAAGCTGACCACCGGACCTATCTCGTCCTCGAATACCGGCTGCAGCGTGTGCTCCCCTTCGGGCAGGGACTCGAGATAATCCGGATTCAGCTCGACAACGAGACTTCCACGGCTTATCCGGTAATTCGACCTGTCAAGAATTGCGCGATCCACGATGAGGTTCCTGAAGAGATCAATAGTCTTATCATCATCAGTTTTGCGATGGAATCTGAAGATAATCGGACGCAGGGATCTTTTCTTGAATATGGTGTCGGTTTCTGCCTCAGGGAGGTAATTCTTAACGCCGCTTTCCTTCCAGAGATATTTGATCGTAGTGTTCTCCGTGAGCAGGGACTGAACCGCGGTGACCGCCGCCACCTTTGTTCCGTTGACATCGAAGCCGTCGAACTCCATCCCTTCGGGCGG
>OMSM01000007.1 GCA_900313745.1 uncultured Lachnospiraceae bacterium | reverse complement strand
TTCCTCGCCGCGCACCACCGAACAGCTGGCCGAGGCAGCGGAGATGCTGAAGATTCCTTTTATCGTGAAGGGGTGTCTCAGCGTCCATGACGCGGTGGAGGCGAAGAAAGCCGGCGCGAAAGGGTGCATCCTTTCGCATCACCACAACATCATGAACTGGGCTGTCCCGCCGGCGATGATCGCCCCCGATGTGAAAAAGGCAGTGGGAGAGGACTTCGCCGTACTCGTGGACTCCGGGATCAGGACCGGGGCGGAGGCCTTCAAGGCGCTGGCGTTAGGCGCGGACGGGCTCTGCGTCGCGAGGCCTTTCATGGTACCTCTGACCGAGGGACGCAAGGACGGCGTCGTGGAGTTCTTCACGAAGATGAACGGCGAGCTTCGAAGCTACTTAAACCGCACCGGGTCGAAGGATATCCGCAGCATCGATCCCGGCGTGCTGCACAGGATAGGGTGGTTCCCGGACAGGGCTTTCTGAATGTCCGGAAGAATGCTGCCGCACCGGGTGTGCGGCAGTTTTTGTTTTCAGGGGACTTTGCCCCGGAGAGGTGACGCATATAAATGACGATAAGTGAATTTCCGGGGATTATTCTCGCCTCCGCTTCCCCGAGGAGGAAGGAGCTGCTGAGGCAGATCGGCATAGAGCCGGCAGTGTTCCCCGCGGACGCGGACGAGAACGTCGGGGAAAACGATCCGGCAAAACTTGTGGAGCTCCTCTCGGAGAGAAAGGCCCGCGCGGTGTTGGACAGGATTAAGGCCGGCGGGGACCTTCCGGAGGATGTCCGGAGCATCCTGTCCTCCGGGAAACCCTGCGTTATTCTCGGGTCGGACACGGTTGTCGCCCTGGACGGGAGAATACTTGGCAAGCCGAAGAGCCACGGCGAGGCCGCGGAGATGATCCGGATGCTCTCGGGCAGGGAACACCATGTCTGCACCGGGGTGACGCTGCTCAAGCTGACCCCTCCCGGAGATGTCGCCGCCGACACCTTCTCCGTCTGTACCGCGGTGCATGTCTCCTGTATGGACGAGGACGAGATCATCGCCTACGCGGAGAGCGCGGAACCTATGGACAAGGCCGGTGCCTACGGGATACAGGGGAGTTTTGGCCGGCACATCGACCGGATCGACGGGGATTACAACACGGTGGTAGGTTTGCCTGCTGCCGCAGTGTATAATCATATCCGCAGGCTGTTTGGCTGCAGAAACTGAGTTAATCCGCAGATATTACTGCTGAAGAAGGTAAAACGGAGGATCATCGGAAATGGCAATCTCTTACGACGCGGAAAAACGCATATTCAAGCTTGATACCGACCACACGTCCTATCTCATCGGCCTGACCGAAGAGGGCTATGCCGGACACATTTATTACGGCGCAAAACTGAACCATCCCTGCGGCTATGCGGCGCTCGGTACCGGTGATGCGCCGGTTACTCCCTCGGTCAACGCGAGGGACAAGCTGAATTTCATGGACGGCTTCTTCTTCGAGTATCCCACCTGGGGTACCGGCGACCTCAGGGAATCCGCGCTGGATGTGCGCACACCCGACGGATTCCGGGGCTGCGAGCTTATCTTTGACAGTTATTCCGTAATTCCCGGCAAGAAGAGCATTCCCGGAATGCCCTCCACCTTCGCGAAGAGATCGGATGTCATGAGCGATGATGAGGCATTAAGGAATATCGGCGTCTACTCCGGCAAAAATGCCGGGTTCATCGCCCCGGAGCCGGAGGAGAAGGTGGAGACCCTGGAGCTCACCCTTAAGGACGAGGTCCTCGGGCTTAAGGTGATCCTTTACTACACGGTTTTCCCTGCTTCGGACGCTGTCGTCCGGAGTGCGGAGATCATCAACGGCGGGAGCGGGGCGCTTACCCTGGAGAAGGCGTACAGTGCCTGCATCGACATGCCGAACAGAAACTTTGAGCGCATCGTGCTGGAGGGATCCTGGGCGAGGGAGCGCAGAGTGGACCGCGTTCCCGTCGGAAGGGGAATCCAGGGCGTGCGGTCCCTTCGCGGGGAGACCAGCCATAACGAGAACAATTTCCTCGCGCTGGTCACTCCCGGAACGGATGAGGAGAAGGGCGAGGTCTACGCAATGAATTTCGTCTACTCCGGCAATTTCCGCGCCCAGGCGGAGCTCTCCCAGCACAGGAGCATCCGGATGACCATGGGCATCGAGCCCGAGACCTTCTCCTGGAGGCTGGAGAGCGGAGAGAGCTTCCGCACACCGGAGGCGGTCCTTGTGTACTCCGACAGGGGAACAGGCGAAATGAGCCGCCGCTTCCACGACCTGTACAGGAACCACCTTATCCGCAGCCCGTGGCTGCACGCGGACCGGCCGATCCTGGTCAACAACTGGGAGGCAACGTACTTCAATTTCGATACGGAGAAGCTCGCAGCCCTCGCGAAAACGGCGCGCGACACGGGGATCGAGATGCTGGTCATGGATGACGGCTGGTTCGGCGTCCGCAACAGCGACAACTGTTCGCTGGGCGACTGGTACGTCAACGAGGAAAAACTTCCCGGCGGCCTTAAGCCCCTGGTGGACCGGGTTAATGAGCTTGGCCTGAAATTCGGCATCTGGTTCGAGCCGGAGATGATCTCCGGGGACTCCGATCTCTACAGGGCGCATCCGGACTGGGCGCTCCGCCTTCCCGGCCGCACCCCCACGCAGTCGAGGGAGCAGTATGTTCTCGACTACAGCCGGAAGGAGGTCAGGGACGCGGTATACAGCCAGATTTCGGCGGTGCTGCATTCTGCGAATATTGCGTACGTCAAGTGGGACATGAACAGGCCGCTCTCCGACTTAGGGAGCGCGGAGCTTCCTCCGGAGAGGGCAGGCGAGCTCCATCACCGCTTCGTCCTGGGCGTCTATGATCTTCAGGAGAGGCTGATCTCGGAGTTCCCCGAGCTGCTTCTGGAGAACTGCTCCGGAGGCGGCGGCCGCTTCGACCCCGGCATGCTCTATTACAGCCCTCAGATCTGGACCTCGGACGACACCGATGCCATCGAGCGCCTGTGGATTCAGGAGGGCACCTCCTATGTATATCCTGTGTCCACCATGGGTGCGCACGTGAGCAAGGCCCCCAACGAGCAGGTGGGCAGGATGACGGATTTCATGACCAGGGGCAATGTAGCCCTGGAGGGGACCTTCGGCTATGAGCTGGACCTTACCTCGATGCCTGAGGAGGAAAGGGCGATGATTCCCGAACAGGTGCGCCGCTATCACCGCTATCACGCGCTGATCGCCGAGGGCGACCTCTACCGCGGGCACTCCTGGGACGCGAAGGACCCTTACCAGGTCTGGACGGTGGCGGCGAAGGACAAAAGCGCGGCGCTTCTTACCTATGTCCAGGTGCTGGGCGAGGCAAACCGCAGGCCCAGAATGGTCCCTTTCCGCGGGCTTCTTCCCGACGCGCGCTATGTGGTCTATGAGGTCGGAACCACGGAGGAGATCCGGGAGTGCGGCTTAGGAGCGGAGGAATCCGGCGCGGACGGAGCTTCCGCGGCCGGGGCAAGTTTTGCCTCAAACGGCTGCAGCTTCTACGGAGACGAACTGATGCAGGTCGGCGTGAGCCTTCCCGCCATGGGCGATTTCCGCAGCCGGATGCTGATCGCGGTAAGGCAGTGAGAAAACCTGCCGGGCGGATCTGCTGTACAGGCCGGCACGGAGAGCAGAATGAAGAATAATACTTTAGGAAGTCTTGTGCATGAGGATAAAGCGCTGATCCGCTCCCAGCTGGGCACCGTGTTCCGGATCGCCTGGCCGGCGGTTCTGGAGTCCTTCTTTCTCTCGCTGGCCGGAATGATCGACACCCTTATGGTCAGTACCATCGGCGCGGATGCGGTCGCCGCGGTGGGGCTGACCTCCCAGCCCAAGTTCCTTGGGCTTGCGGTGTTCATGGCAATGAATATCGCCGTATCCGCCATGGTGGCAAGGCGGAAGGGAGAGGGCAGGCGAAGGGAGGCCAATGAGACGCTGGCGGTGGCTGTGGTCATCACTCTTGTGCTCACTGTGATCGTGACCGCCCTGACAGTCGGTTTTGCAGGCCCGATCATCCGCTTCTGCGGATCTGCGCCGGACACCCACAGCCAGGCGGTGACCTACTACAGCATCATCATGGGCGGCACGGTCTTCAATTCGGTATCCATGGTGCTCAACGCCGCCCAGCGCGGATCCGGAAACACCAGGGTGTCCATGATCGCCAACATTACCTCGAGCATAGTCAACGTATTCGCCAACTACTGCCTCATCGGCGGGCATTTCGGCTTTCCCGCCCTGGGAATCACCGGTGCGGCGCTTGCGACGGTGCTTGGAACGGTGGTGGCGATGGGAATATCCGTGGCCTCCCTTTACCGGAAGGACGGCTTCCTTAATCTGCCTTACATCGCCGCGAACCGCGCGTGGAGACATTTCGGCCACGCGGCGATGATTGCGAGGATGAGCGTGAGCACGCTCACGGAGCAGGTTCTCATGCGCATAGGCTTCATGGCGACGGCGATCATGGCGGCGGATATGGGGACGAAGGCTATGGCTGCACACCAGGTGGGAATGAACTGCCTTGGCCTTTCCTTCTCCTTCGGCGACGGAATGCAGGCGGCTGCGGTCGCGCTGATCGGCCAGAGCCTGGGCCAGAACAGGAAGGATCTGGCGAGAAAGTACGGATGGCTCTGTGAGGGAACCGGAATTCTCCTCGCGCTGATGATGTGCATTGTCTACATGCTTGGAGGCAGAGCCCTGTTCGGCCTCTTCTTCGCTGAGGAGGAGATCGTGAACATCGGAGTGGGGATTACCAGGATACTGATGATCACCGTGCTGTTCCAGATCTGCCAGGTCATCTTCACCGGATGTTTAAGAGGGGCAGGCGACGTGTTCTACACCATGATCACCTCCATGGTCAGCGTGACCATCATCCGTACTGCGGTGGGGTATGTCTGCTGCTATGTCCTGGGCTTCGGCATCTACGGAATCTGGATGGGCATCATGGCCGACCAGCTTGTGAGGCTTGTGATGAACGGGATCCGGTTCGCCGGAGGAAAGTGGACGGAGATCCGCATATAAGGAAATAAACTGGTACAAATTGATAACATTTGTTAATAAGCACCCGGCTCCGGAAGCACAGGGTGCTT
>OMSM01000201.1 GCA_900313745.1 uncultured Lachnospiraceae bacterium | reverse complement strand
GATTCGGAGGAGGAGTGCATCGACGCCGTGCTGCACGGAAGGGTGCACCCGGGCGACGCCGTGTTTATCCGCTACGAGGGCCCGAAGGGCAGCGGGATGCCGGAGATGTTCTACACCTCCGAGGCGATCAGCTCGGACAAAACTTTGGGAAGATCCATCGCGCTCATCACGGACGGACGGTTCTCCGGGGCCTCCACGGGCCCGGTGATCGGGCACTGCTCGCCGGAAGCTGCCGCGGGCGGCCCCATCGCGCTGGTGGAAGAGGGCGACCTGATCGAATTGGATGTCGCTGCGAGGAAGCTCGCGATTGTCGGGATAAAAGGGGAGCGGATGTCGCCGGAAGCCGTAGACGAGGTGCTTTCGGAGAGGAGAAGCCGCTGGAAGCCGAAGCCTGCGAAATACCGGTCCGGGACGTTAAGGCTCTTCGCGGAGCACGCGGCGAGCCCGATGAAGGGGGCGTACCTGGAGTTCTGATACGCTTAAACGCGGGGCGGTGCCTGCACACGGCAGAAGCACCTGGCAAAGCTATACCCACGGTTTATGCCTCAGCAGGAAGGGGGCAGCATGAAGAAGAAAGAGAACAAACTGGGCAGGAAGATCATCGCCCTGCTGGCGGGCTTCTCCGTCGTGGTCGCGATCATCGAGGGCATCTACTACTACTCGTCGGAGTACGACAACCTGTTCTTCCGGATCCTGCTGATCATGGAGAACTGCATCAAGGCATTTACCTTCAACGCGTTAATCTCGCTGGATGATATGCTCGAAAACATCCAGGAGAACCCGAATTTCGTCAAGACGGCGGTAGGCTATCTGTACGGCATCGCGCTGTTCGCCGCTCCGTACTGCACCGCGGCGGTGGCCTACTCCTTCCTGGAGCGCGCGCTTCGCCTGGTCTTCCGCTGGCATCGGAGCAAGGACGAGGAGCATGTGATCGTGTTCGGAAGCAACCCGGCCACGGACGCCATGCTCGACGAGGAGACGGAGGCGGAGGAGAAGGCCGGGGAAACCGGCAGAAAGCGCAGGATTCATGTGGTCTCCTCCGAGGAGGTCGACGCGGAAAAGCGGTATAAGCTTTTAAAGAAAGGCTATTTTGTCCACGAGTTTGACGGAAAGAAGGTCCAGGAGGACGAGGTGGAGGACGCCGCGAAGCGGCTGGAATTCGACAGGGCGGATAAGGTGCTGCTCATGGAGGAGTCCACGCTGGACAACTTCGCCCTGCTGCAGCTTACCAACGCCATGGCCTCTTCTGTGCAGCGCAGCGTCAAGGTATACTGCCGGGCCGAGGAGCAGGAAATCCGCAAGATGATTGCGGACTGGTACGACAGCAGGGACACACAGTATATTGACCTGGAATTCATGGATCTCCCGCAGATCCAGATCCGGGATATCTTCAGCAGGTATCCGCTGGACAGGGGTGTCCACGCGTCCGGGAATGCGCCGGTACACCTGCTGGTGGCCGGCTTCGGCCGGGTAGGGCAGCAGGCGGTGCTGCAGGCGATGAACCTGGGCGTCACCGGACCGGACAACCTGGTACTCGCGGATATCGTGGATTTCGAGATGGAGGAAAAGGCGGAGCTGTTCTCCGGCCATTTTGCGCCCGGTGTTTTCGTCGAAACGGACGGGGAAGAAGATAAGACGCTCCGTCTTGCTCCGGAGCTTGCGGACGGCGAGTTCATGCTGCGCTTCCACAGCTGCGATTTCCGCGGGAACGCCTTCGAGCGGCTGCTGGAAAGGATAAACAGGGATCCCTGCCCGCTCACCACCTGCGTCATCGCGGTGGGCGACGAGCAGGCGGCGATGCGCTGCGTCGAGGTACTCCGGCGCATCGGCGCGGAGAACGGAGGCGCAGAGAATGAGGGCGTGGAGATGCCGGTGCTCCTGAGAATGGATGAGAACCGCCGGATTGCGAAATATATCGCGAAAAACTCGGACATCTACAGCAGCGTGCACCTGATGCGCGACATCGGGGGCGTGTTCAGTTTTGACACCATCTTCCGCGACGACACGGACAAGGATGCGAAGGAGTTTAACGCTTACTACGCCCTTGCGCAGTTCACGAGGGACCTTCCCGAGGAGGAACGGGGTCCGGAGAATGCGGAGGAGTGGAAGAACCCCGTGGAATTCGCGGACGAAGCCTGGAAGAAGCTCACGCTTTTCCGCCGGGATTCCAGCCGGGCTTCCGCGTACCACGAGAACGTGAAGCGCCGCGTAAGGCCGGAGCTCTACGCCTCAGGCGGGGCGGAGCTCGCGCGGCTTTTCGGAAGGAACGGCTCGGTGATGTCCTTTGACCGGGGCAGCTGGGACTACTCCGGAACGGAGGAGGAGTTCGCGAAGAGGCTTTCGGCGGATCCCGAGGCAGGGGCTTTGGCCCGCACCGAGCACCGCCGCTGGTGCTATTTCATGATCTCCGAGGGCTGGCGTTACGAGCCCGGAAAGAAGAACGATCTCCTAAAGACCAATCCCTGCATTACAACATGGGACAAGCTGGTCGAAACCCGCGACTACATGTGCAAGTACGACCTGATGCCTTACCTCGAGGCATACCAGGAGCTCTGCGGGGGAAAGG
>OMSM01000200.1 GCA_900313745.1 uncultured Lachnospiraceae bacterium | reverse complement strand
CCGGATCCTTGCGGCAGTTTCGATCGCGTATTCCTTCCCGGAGAGCGGCCCGGAATAGGCCTCCCAGAGAGGTGTGATGTCTGCGTATGCTTCGTCGATTGAGGCCTGCTCCACGACAGGAGAATATTTCTTCAGGATACCGATGAACTGTCTGGAGTAAGCGCGGTAGGTCTCAAAATCCGAACGCACGATGGTGAGATTCGGGCATTTCTGCAGCGCCTTTGCGACCGGTTCGCCGGTCCGGATTCCGTATTTCTTCGCCGGGATGGACTTGGCGGTGACGACGCCGTGGCGCGTGGAGATATCGCCGCCGACGATGGAGGGGATTGTTCTGAGGTCGACCGCGAAGGGATCCTCCTTCAGCTGCTTTACGGCAGACCAGGAGAGGAAGGCGGAATTAACGTCGATATGAAAAATGATTTTCGTCTGTTCCAAATTTGTGTCCCTGCCGCTGATAACATATTTTGTTAATATTCCATCGGTCCCGGCGGGCCGCGCTGCCCATAAAGTAATTATACACTTTTGCTGGATGCCCCTCCGGACGCATGAGAAAAAGCGGGCAGGCTGCCCGGCTGAAGAGATTTCCGGTCAGGGGGATGCAGTCGCAAAAAAAACCGTAATAAGTGCATTTTTGTGGAGTTTTTGTTGATAATGGCGGCAAACGGGGATACACTATAAAGGGTTTATGTGTCATAAAGAAATTGTGTTTCTTTAACCTGGAATCTTCCGGAACTAAGAAAAACTGGTTCAACAGTGCGAAGATTAGCCAAGTTAAAGCTTTTATGGTATAATTAACAGATAATCGGTAAACGTGGAATATAGAGAACGCGGACCAGCCGAACAACAGAATAGCTTCGACGAAGAGCTCATGGAGGGAGACGATTTCGACCAGGACTCGCAGATAGAGGAAATCATCGCTAACGAGCTGTTGGGATACGCTCCTTCCGATCGAAGAGGCAGCGTGTCCGGAGCGGCGGAATCCGGGAACAGAAACCGGCGCAGCCCGGCAAAAGGGGCCGGAAACGGAAAAGCCTCAGGGAAGCCGGGAGATACAACTGCAGGCAGACCCGGAAAAAGAACCGCAGAACAGCCAGGGAACAACAGAGCCGGCCGATCCGCAAAAAACAAGGCGGGAAGAGCCGCCGGGAAGACCGGCAGAGGCCCTGCAAAGGGACCCGCGAAGAAGAAAAAAAGCGGAGCGCTCGGAAATTTCATCCTTGTCATGATGATGCTTGTCGGACTGGGCCTCATCGCCTATCCGAGGTTCTCGGACTGGTGGAACAATCTTCATCAGTCCCGCGCGATCGCAGGGTACGTTCAGAAGGTCGCGAACATGAACAAGGAGACCTTTGACAGGCTCTGGGGAGAAGCGGAGCACTACAACGAACTCCTCCGGACACGAAGCGACAGGTTTACTCCAATGCCGGCAGAAACCGCGGAGTACGAAAAAATCCTGGATGTCACCGGCACGGGGATCATGGGATATATCGATATCCCGAAGATCAAGGTCAGCCTTCCGATTTACCACGGCACCGATGAGGCGGTTCTTCAGATCGCCATCGGCCATATCGAGGGTACCTCTTTCCCGGTCGGCGGATACGGCACGCACTGCGCGCTCTCCGGGCACCGCGGACTTCCCTCGGCAAGGCTCTTTACCGATATCGACCAGCTGGTCATGGGTGACCAGTTTTTCCTGCAGATACTGGACAGGACACTGGCCTACGAGGTGGATCAGGTGAAGGTGGTCCTGCCGGATGAGATGCGGGATCTGGACATCGACGCGGACAGCGACTTCTGCACTCTGATCACCTGTACCCCATACGGCGTGAATACACACCGCATGCTGGTCCGGGGAAGGAGAGTGGAGGTATCGCCCGGCAAGCCGAAGATCACCGTCAACGCGGTTGCGGAAGCAATCCTCCTGGATCCGGTTATAATGGCGCCCCTCGTGGTTTCGCCTTTACTGCTGATAATCATTATTAACCTGCTGATTACCACAGCCCTGAGGAGAAAAGAACTCCGGGATGAGTGGGAGTAGAAGGAAGAGAAACAAGTGAAAACGAATACAAAACGATTCGGACGTCACAAACTTGCTGCGATGATCACCGTGTTATCGCTCCTGACAGCCCTGGTCTTACCGGCGGGCCGCAGCTTTGCCGCACCGGACACGGAAGGGCCTGTGGATCTTGAAAGGGAAGTCGGCATCACGGTTGTTCCTTCAGGCGACGATGAAATGAACGCGGATCTTGGCGAGAACGCGGAGCT
>OMSM01000199.1 GCA_900313745.1 uncultured Lachnospiraceae bacterium | reverse complement strand
TTATTTATGACCACCGGACCAGCTCCGAAAGAGCGGAGCGGCGCAGCTTTCCGGCGAGCAGCCGAAAAACGCCGCAGGAAGGGGAGATTATGGATTTTGCAAAACTTGACGCGCTTCTTCAGCGCTTCGTCGACGACGGCCTGCCGGGGTGCGGCTGCGTCGTCGCAAAGAAGGGCGAGATACTCTATGAGAATTATTTCGGATGGGCGGATATTGAAAATAATGTAAAACTGAACCGCAGCCACGTGTTCCGCCAGGCCTCGCTCACCAAGATCGCCATGTACACCACCGCGATGATGCTCTTTGAGGAGGGCAAATTCCGGATGACCGATCCGCTCTATGAGTACTTCCCGGAGTGGAAGAACACCATGAAGCGCGTTTCGAAGCCGGACGGCTCCGTGGACATCGTTCCGGTGGAGCATCCTATCACGGTGAAGAATATTTTCAACATGACCATGGGCATGCCCTATCAGATGTTCATGGGACAGAAGAACGCTCATCCGGTGTCCAGGGACATGACGGCGCACATGAAGCCGCTTCTGGACAAGGGATACTACACGCTGCGCGAGCAGATCCGCGCAATGAGCGAAGTGCCCGTCGCCTTTGAACCCGGCACCGAGCATCTCTACGGATTTGCAAGCGAGCTGACTGCCGGCCTTCTCGAGGTCATTGAGAACAAACCCGCGGAGATGGTCATCAAGGAAAAACTCTTCGAGCCTCTTGGCATGGATTCCTCCGCCAACTTCATATTCGGCGGCCTGAAGGAGCGGCTGGTGCAGAACTACCACCTCGCCCCCGGAAAGAAACTCGGCGAGGAGGGAGCCCTGATCCTCGGCTCACCGGACCGCGAGGCCTCCATGGTCGGTCCTCTCGGCACCGTACCCGGTTTCTCCCGCGTCATCACGAACTGCTGGGACTACACCAAGCTCATGCAGATGCTCGCGAACGGCGGCGTCTATAACGGTGAGCACATCATGGGCCGGAAAACCATAGACCTTATGCGCACCAATACCCTCTCCGACCGAGTTCTGAAGGACGACTTCGATAATAATTACCTGGTCGGCTACGGCTATGGCTACGGCATGCGCATGCTTCAGAACAAGTACCGCGGACACAACAACGGACAGCTCGGCCAGTTCGGCTGGACCGGCGGATCCGGCACCTGGGCGGAGGCGGATCCCGAGGAGGGCATCTCCATTGTCTACATGCACAACCTGCAGCCCAACCTGGAGGAATACCATCACTTGAGAATGCGCGCGGTCGCGCAGGGCTGCCTGGAGTAAAGGCTGCCCTCATGTTCTCATCCATACACGCGTAGTTCGAATGCTCAGGTTTTATCGCTTAAAAAGCCCGGTCCTTTTGGGGACCGGGCTTTCGCTCCTGCTCTTTTTTCTCTGTTTGTTCTTTTCCTCTGTCTGTTCCTTTCATCAACCAGCACACACTGCAACCGATCCCCGCTCCACGAACCTGCAGGGGACAAGTACCTTCCGGTGCGGCTCTGACGGGCTGTCCTTGTCTTCACCCGTCATCCTGGCGATCAGCAGCTCAGCCGCCCTGTCTCCGATCTCGCTTAGAGGCAGTGCAGTCGTCGTCAGGCCGGGGATCATATACTCCGCGGGAAGCATGTTGTCAAAGCCGGTGACGGAGAAATCCTCCCCTGCCCTGATGCCCTTTTCATGCAGGTACTGGTAAACCCCGCCCGCCATCTGATCGTTGAGGCAGAACACGGCAGTCACGCCTTTGCTCATTATTTCCCCGGCAGCTGCGTAGCCGCCTTCCTTGGTCCAGTTCCCTATCGCGATGCTGTCGGGGTCAAACAGCAGACCCGCTTCGAAAAGCGCCCTCTGATATCCCTTTATTCTCGCCTGCGTGTGCAGGTTGTCCATGCGGCCCGCAATAACGCCGATTTTCTTGTGCCCCCGGGAGACGATGTAACGCACAATCTCATAGGCGGCTTTCTCATCATCGATCAGTACGGAGGAAACCGCGGGATTGCTGGCCGTTCCGTAGGCCATGACAGCGGGGATAGGGAAACCTTCCGGGAAACAGTGGATAATCCTGTTATGGCCGGCAATGTAAATGATTCCGTCGACCATGGCCGTCTCCAGTTCCTGGAGCACAGGATCAAGGATCATATGGTACTCCGACTCATTCTCGTACCAGGTATCCGACCAGCGGGCATAAAGCCTGAGGTTTCGGACGATCGTGTGATATCCGTGATCCTCGCAGCGCTTCATGATTCCCTCAATTATCTCCGGAGAGGTGAACTGCGCGATATCCTCGGCGATAATTCCCACCATCATTGACTTCTGGCGGCGGAGGCCCTGTGCCATCACATTGGGGCGGTAGCCGGTGCGCTTGACCACCTCCATGACTCTCCTCTTGGTCTCCTCGCTGGTCTTCTTCTTGCCGTTGAGAATATTGGAGACAGTGGCGATAGATACTCCGCATTCCTCTGCGATTTCTTTTAAGGTAATCATGACAGTTCCCTTGTGTTCCGCGTTTTACGTTTTCACTATTTTAGTTAAAACTAATTCTCCGATCCTGACAGCAAAAAAATATTGTGCCTTTTTACCATCTGTAAATCGTTTAAACAAATGATATGCCACATTCTGACAAATGTCAAAGAATTCCTGTCGGACGCAGCAACGGACAGGATTGTGTACTCCTGTCCGTCTGCGATAAATCCATATTCATTTCTCCCGGTTGTACACCGGCCGCAGGTTATTCCTTAACTACGCCTGCGATCTTGAAACAGTTGGGGACATTCCCCTTTTCGTCCCGGTGGAACGCCACGCAGTCACAGCACCTTCCGTGACGAGGGCAGCTCTCGTTCGGGCAAAGGCAGGGATGGGAATTGGAACAAGGTCTCTTTTCATCCATAATGCGTTACCTCCTTATTCAGAGTCTATCATTACGCATTAATGTTAGAAAAGTATAACCCATGTCTGCCCGCATCCGCTGACATCCCGCTTGACATTCCGATGGGAGTAGGATATTATAATTGTTGCTTTGCTTCGAGGCGTGGCTCAGTTTGGTAGAGCGCTGCGTTCGGGACGCAGAGGTCGCGTGTTCAAATCACGTCGCCTCGATATAAAATACCCCAGTCCTGTGGACTGGGGTATTTTATATCCTGGAGAATTAATATGGCACGCGACTTAGTGTGTCACGAGCGCCGTGAGGGTGCAGAGGGCCCAGGGCGTCCGGGGGACGCCCGCTTTGGGCCGACCGGAGCGAAGCGGAGACCGCGTGTTCAAATCACGTCGCCTCGAT